>QNCW01000060.1 GCA_003645885.1 Candidatus Latescibacterota bacterium
AAGTACTCCCCCGGCCCCACGGGGACCTTGACCGCCCTCACGGCGCCCTTTGGAGGTTCTAAGTGGGCTGCGCAGACCCAGATCGTCGTATCCCTCACGACCTCTAAAGGTTCGAGCCACCCCAGGCGCATAAGCTCCCATGCGGATGGAAGGCAGGGCACGAACCCCCAGACCGTCGTACCCTGTACGACTATGGGGTTCAGCCACCCCACGTCCATAAGGCTCCATCCTCCCATGGCCGGGAGGCCGTCTTCGGCGTTGGAAAGCTCGGGGAGCCCGAGGCTGTACCCGAACACCTTGGCTAAAAGCCCGTTGAGGCCTATCCTTCCTGTCGTGTCCGCCATCTCGGGAAGTATCATCCCCTCCCTGAGGGTATCCCCGCCCACCACCACAGGGCCGTATTTCTCAAAGTCCTCGGGGGTGAGGTACGCCGAAGGTATATCGTTGTACCTTCCCGTCTCCCTCCCAACTCCCGCATGGAACACTATAACGCTTCGAAACTTGGAAAGATCCACATCCTCCGCCGAGTCCAAGGCGGCGACGGCATCCTTGAACAAACGCACGAGCCTTGCGGTCGCCTCATCCCCCCTCCCACTCCCGTACCACACGAGTGGCCTGGGCATAGTGTAGGAGGCCGTGTCCTCCTTAGGATAGAGGTCGAAGGATAGCACGAGCCTCCCGCCGGAGGCTGCATACCAATATTGTCCCAAGGCCCGAAGGTGGGCCTCAAAGTACCTCCTGTCGTGTGGGGGGAGATCGTAACGAAGGGTGTCGTCCGGTGACCTGAGGTCGAACCTTCCCCTGCCCGTGGTCGTGGGCTCGTCCGGGACTTCCTCGGGGAAGGAGACCCTCACCGCCAAGACCGGCCAATCCTGGGATGCGGCGGAACTTACCGTAAGAAGCGCAATTATCACCCACATTCGTCCCCCTACCACCTTAAGGTCACGGAGAACCTCTGGTTGTCCTCGAGGGCCGTGTTCCTGGCGGGAAGGTAAGCGTAGTCCATTTGTATCCAGTTGTACCTCAGGCCGAAGCCGAATGTAGGGGTCTCGAGCTTACCGTCCCTGTCGTAGGAATATCCGGCCCTTAGGGCGAGGAAGGAGCCGTAGGTGTACTCCAGACCGACATGGAGGTCGACCTGTTCCACCTCCTCTTTGAGGCCCTCGTCCGTCCAGGCGGAGAACAGGGCCCCGAACCTGGAGCCCTCCCTCCTGACCAGGGGCTTGTACAAGTCGAGGACAAGGGTGAGGTCGTTGTACTCGGTGTCCAGGACCTTCCACGAAGCCCCTATCGTGAAATGGGTGGGAAGGGGGTCGGCCTGAGCGACGTCTATGTACGATATTTTGGGGCCCACGTTCCTGAGGACCATACCGAACCTAAGTCCGGGGACAGGCGAGTAGTAAAGGATTCCAAAATCCATGGCTACCGATGTTCCTTCCCCTTTCCCCCTTTCATGGCCAGCACCTTTAGGAGCCAAGTGACTGTAAATGAACTTGAGGTTCACCCCCAAGGCAAGCCTCTTGGACATGTAGGTCCCGTACGAGAACGAAATGGCAGCATCGTACGAATGGAAGGTCCCCTGTTCGGTCCCGTACTCGGTCGTGTATTGTTGTTTGCCCATATCGAAGAGGGTGATGGCCGCCCCCACGTTCCCCCATCCCTTGAGGTACTGGGAGTAACCGAAGTACTCGTAATACATGTCGCTCACCAAGGCCGGAAGCCAGTTCGTGTGCATAAAAGTTAACTGCCTATCCCTCTGTCCTGCAAGACCTGCCGGGTTGTAGTAGGTACAGAGCACATCCTGGGAGAGCGTCACGAAGGACCCACCCATAGCTCCTACCCAAGCTCCCGGCTCGATGAGGAGGAACAACGCCGCGGCCTGACTTTCGTTAGTAGCGTGCGAGGGAGAGGCCCCCAGAAGCACGTTTAAGGCTCCCACCAAAATCCACCTTCTCATCTCTGCCTCCTTTACCTATAGACCGCAAGTTTCTCTACACACGAGGCCTTGCTACCTTCCGCCTCCGCCTCGACCTTGAATATGTAGACCCCGCCGGCCAACGGCCTCTTCGGCCTCCAGGGAAACGTGTTGAACCCGACCCTCCCTTCCCCCTCCAAGGTGTCCACCAGCCGGCCGGAGAGCGTATATATCCTTATGCGGACGTGCGCCGGCCCGCTCAGCACGAACGTGAAGGTGGTCTCCCTGTCCATAGGGTTGGGGTAACACAGGACGTCCGATATCTCCACCTTCCCCGCCACCCTAAAGGTGACTTCGGCCTTGGAACGGTTGTTAAATATGTCCCAAGCCTTGACCACCGCTCTATGCAGGCCCGGACGGAGCCCCTCGAGGAGAAGTCGCACCTTCCCCCTCCTGTAGTCCCCCTGCGCCACGAAGGAATCCGTGAGCTTGTAGTTCCTTCCGTCCACCCAAGCTTCTATATCGTGTCCAAGTTCCCCCGTGATGTTTATCCCGCTTTCGTCCTCGAGCTCCGCCACCAAAACGCAGGACGGGGGCACGAAATCCCCGTCCACGAACTCCTGCCCCTCGAACCCTATCCTTATCCTCGGCCCTTCCCTGTCTACCGAGGCCTCACCGGTTCCCCCCACGAAGAGGGAATCCAGGACGCCCGCCCCATCCCCCTCCCTCCCCCATACGAAGGCGCTTATCCTCCCTAAGTGCTCGCCGTACGATATCGCCTTGGGCACCCTCGCCGCCCCTACGAACTTCCCCCCCTTCACCGGGAAGATCCCCCTGAACAGGGGCACCCCGGGAAGCAGGTAGCTCAGTGTGATACCCCCCAACCTACGTCGGACCATGTTTGCGGAGTCGAATATCTCAAGGAGCACTTCCCCGTTAAAATCCTCGGCCAGCTCACCGTCCCTGTACACCTTCCCGGAGACCTTAAGCTCCGCCAGGGCCTTTATGCTGTCCGGGGCTGAGAGCTTCACCTCGAACTCTGGCATCGCCAGACGAAGCGCCGGGTCACCCAGGAGCACGAACTTCCTTGCGTTATCCGTAAGGTCCGGGCTCAACCTCCCTACAGCTCCCACGAACGCCATCCCTACGGGCACATCCCTTCCCCCGAAGAGGACACGGTAGAAGTTCCTGTTCAGGGCTACGTTTCCCCTGTTAAATGTCTTCCTCGTCGAAGCTATCACCCCTATCCCTCCCCCCTTATCGGACAGGAGCAACCTTTCGGATATGGAAAGTCTCACAGGATCGTCGAAATGGGCGTTGCTACAGGAGGAGAAGAAGAAGAAGGGAAGCTTCCTTCCGTTCTCCAGAAGCCCCACGTCCGCCGACCCCCTGAGGACATGCTCGTGGGCCAAGACATCGTAATTTCCGTGCCCTATGTAGTTACAGAGGATGGCCCCCCTGTTTATCTCCCTTATGAGGGCCTCCCTCGCCTGGGGCTTCTCGCCGGAGCTATCCCTCGGATACTCCATAAGGTATATCTTCACCTGGTTGAAGAGGGAGGGGATATCGTGTCTCGCTATGATCTCCGTGTCCCGGGTGAAGGAGGGGTTGTTGGGTTCCAAAATCCCACCCCACTCGTCGTCCCCCACCAGGATGACCCTGTCCTGCCACGGCCCCCTCTCCTTCCTGGCTTCGTAGTCCTCTATCTTCTCTACGACCGTCCTCGCCTCCTCGGGGGTGGTTACCGGCAACCTCCCTACGGCTATGTCGGGCAGGAGGTCCTCCCCGTCCACGCACCCGAACCACAGGTCCGACTCCAAGGCCCCCTCCTCGTAGGGGGGGACAAGTTCAGGTGGGCTGGAGCCGGAACGATTCCGGAAGTCGAAGTGTCCGTTCCCGAAGAGCAGGGCGAACGAGGGCCTCGGGTTCCAGACTTCGTAAGCGTACTTCAGAAAGTCCCTTATAGCGGTCGGGTCCTCCAGGCCCCATGCGAACTCGTCGTACACGTCCTCCACATCTACTGCTACGGCCCTCATCCCCCGTTCCTCCCTCCACCTTACGAGCTCCTCCGCCTCCTTTAAAAGGTCCCTGTGAGCTATCACTACGTAGTCCGCCCCTCCCATCCCCCTAAGGTCTGAGTTCACGTCCCTCCGTACGAAATCCGGCCTCGAAAACTTCGACGGCCCGAGCACCAGGTACCTCACCGGCTTTCCTGAGAGCGAGTCCCCGAACGTGAGGACTCCCTCCTCAAGCTCCACCCCTTCCATCCTCCCCACATCCCACGGGCCCGCCACCCTGAAGACCTCGGCTCCATCCCCGAGCCTTTCGACCCTGAAGTTGACCGGTCCGGAGGTCCCATCCACCGTGAAGAAGAGCATATCGTCCTTTGCGACCAACCTGCGCGTATATTCGAGTTCCACCCAGTCCAACTTTACCTTTGTAGATTCTATCTGGCTGAGGATCAAAGTGTTCACTCCATCCCTGAACTTCCCTATACCGGAAACGGTGAAGGGACGGCCCATCTTATCAGGTATCCCCATCCCCAGCAAGGAGTCGTTGAAGAACACCCTGAAACGACAGCGTGGCCCCCTGAAGAGCACCCTCACCCTTACGGAGTCATCGGAGGCAGCGTCGTATATCAAGAAGGAGTACCTCTTCGTATCCCCCCTGTAGACCTCCCAGTACCACTCCGTCCCCGACCTCTCGTAGAGGGGGTACCTCTCCACCTCCCTGTGGACCCGCTCCCTGTAGGTCCCTCTGACCTCTCCCGGCCTCGGCCTCCCGTCCAGGACCTCCATCCTTCTCCCCTTCCTCCCTCCGAAAGTCAGCCAGTAGACGTTCTCCGAAGTATAAGGGTTCAGCACGTACCGCAGGCTGTCCCCTTCCCAAACCCACCTGTCCACCGGCTCGCCGTAGAATAGTATGTAATCTTCCCCGTCCAGCCTTCCGTCCCCCCCGTCCTCGACCCATATCGGAACTTCCTTCAGCTCGGGCCTCGGCTCCTTCAAGGAGGTCGGAAGCGGCAACCCTCCCCCGTAGAAGACCTTTACGGTCCGTGGGTCCAGGTCCTCCAAGGAAACTCCAGCGTCCCTAAGGTCCGAACCCGTGACCTTGTACATCCCCTCCTTCTTCACCCCTATCTTTATCCAGGTGCCGTCCCTGAAGGGGCTCCCAGACGGCCTCCTCGCCCTCCTCGGAGAGAACCATCCCACAGCCTGCTCGGGATTTATGACGATGCTTTCCAACAGGGCCCTATCCCAGGCGTCCCCCGTGCGGCCCGACTTCCTCCCGTCGAAGCGCACCGTGACCTCGATCCTGGTGCACAGCACCACCTCCCCCCGGACGGGGTTGTACCTCAGGGGATAAAATTCGATGAAGGCCGTCCTTAACCCCCTTACGACCTGGGGCCTTCCGAGCATCACCGGGTCCCTCGGCCAGAGGGCATCCCTTCCGTATACTTCGGGGTCCTCCTTGTACACCTCCTTCCCGAACCCCCCTCCCTCCACGACCTCCGGACAGGGAAGGAGCTTCCCAACCCTGATCACCTCCGACCCCGCCACCGATATCCCCTCCAACCGAACCCTGCCCTCGGGCGGAAGGGCCACCCTCACACCGTAGATCGGGACCATGGGGACGCCTGGCCTTGCGGAGGGAACGGTCCCTTCCATTACGGGCACCGTCCCATCTTCCCTCTTTACCCACTCCAACCTTCCCGGCACACATACGAGCCGCACCCCCCAATCCCCGTATGAGTTCAGGTGGACTTCGGCCTCCGCCATATTTAAGGCAGAGATAACCCCCAGAAAGTATCCGAACGAAGCGAGGAACTTCCCGGGACTATAAAGGCGCCGAACTACCAGTCCGACGCCCTTTATGAGATCTCCCATCTGAACTGCAAATCCCCCCATCCTATCGAAGGTTCGTTCCGTCTCCTGAGGGAAAATACCAAAACCTCGGCCGAAAGTCAAGCACTTTCGCAGGTCAGTCCGGCCTCCTATCCATAAAGAAAAGCGGTAACGGCGAACCGCTACCGCAAGATAACATCGCTTGTACAGCCTATCAAGGCCTATCGGGCAACCTCGGCTCGACGAAGAGCGTCCTCCCCCTCGTTACGATCACCTCGCCGGGTCTTGCCCCTTTGGGCCTCCTGAGGTACTTCACATGCGTACATGTCACGGGGACCACCCCGGAAGTCTTAGCTTTGCTGTGGTACGCCGCTATCCCGGCCACCTTCTCCAAAACCTCCGCCGAAGGTTCCTTCCTCTCCCTCCTCCTGAGCACCACGTGTGCTCCGGGAGCCCCGTATGCGTGGAACCAAAGGTCCTCGGGCGAGGCGCGCCTCAAGAGCCTGTCGTTCTCCTCTCCGTCCCTCCCGACGAGGACCTCCCAGCCGTCGACCTCGTACCTCCTGAACCCCCGGACCTCCTCACCCTTCTTCCTTCCACCCTCCCTGAGGAGGCCCACCACCTCCAGCTTCCTTCTGAACTCCTCCACTTCCTCCAGGTTCCCCATCCCCTCCAGCTCCCTCAAGTATCCTTCGAGCCTTGCTATCTCTTCGAGCGTCTCCTTCCTCCTTCCCGGAAGCACCCCGAGGGCGGTCTCGGCCTTCCTGGCCGATGCGAAGTATCTGGCCATGTTCTCGGCAGGGGAGAGCTTCGGGTCCAGTTCGACCTTCACCTTCCTCTCCGGGTCCTCGAAGGAAGGGAGCAATACCTCGTTCGCACACTTGGGCACCCTGTGGAGGTTGGCGGCCAGAAGTTCTCCCTTGTTCCTGAACTCTTCGGCCCTCCTCGCCCGGACCATGTCCTCCTCTATCGCCTCGAGCCTCCTCCTTCTGGACCTGAGCAAGAACTTGAGCCTGCGCCTCACCTCGGCCTTAGCCCTCTCCAGCCTGCTCGCCCTCACCTTCCTTTCGAAGACCTCGGAGATGGCCATGCTCAGGCTCGGGACCGCCCTGCTCCTCGGTGCCCGAAGCGGCCTGTACCCCAAGAAGTCCTCCGGTTCACCCCCTCCGTCGAGTATCAGATACCCACCCCGCTCGGGAGGTCCATCGTAAAGTTCCCTCGCAGCTTCCAGCAACCTCCCCCAATCTCCGAACTTTGAAGGGGGGACCTCCGGGGCGACGTCCGAAAGGCCGAGCACTGCCTCCGCAGTGTTCACGTCCGCACAGGAGAGCACCTTGGAAAGGGCCGTCCTCAGGTCCGGATAGGCCAGACATCTCGTCCTGAACTCCTCTGTGGAAGCGACCTCCGGGTCGAGCCTACCGGAGGGGCCCGGAGGGGAGTAGGACCTTCCGGGAAAAGTCCCCCTGCTCCTTATCCCCCTCAAAGCCTCCAAGATCCTCCCTTCCCCGTCCAGGAGCACCACGTCCCCCTGGGGCATAAGCTCGGCCACGAGCCTGTATTCCACCCTGTCTCCCAGAGGTCCCCTCTTCTCCAACCTCCACTCCAGGACCCTGTCCCTTGAAGGGAGGATCACCTCCCTGCAAACGGCTCCCCTCACGGCTTCCCAGGTGGACCCAGCACCGGCGGGGACTTCCTCCACCGAAAACGCCCAAGGGAACCCCAACTCCGCGGAGAAGAGGACGACCGAACCCTCGAACTCCACGTACAACCCCCCCTCCGCCATCAGGACCCTCCCCACCTTCCCTCCGACCGTGGCCTCCGACAGCTCCTCTACAAGCGTCCTCAGCGTTGGGTAGTCGTACCCCATATCCCCTCAGGCCTGAAACATAGGACCGCTAAAAGCGCCACCAGGGCGACGGCGTCCTTGTAGTGCGAGGATATGAGCCCCGCGCTCAGCGACTCTAAAGCTCCTATCATAAGCCCGGCGGCGACGGCCCCGTTGGGGTTGCCGAGTCCCCCTAAGACCGCTGCACTGAACCCCTTGAGCCCGAGCAAAGTACCCTGCTGATAGTCCATGAGGGTTATGGGGGTGACCACGACCCCTCCGGCAGCCCCTATCCCCGCGCTCAGGGTGAAGGAGAGCAGGACTATCCTGTCCACAGGTATCCCGGTGAGCCTCGCCGCTGTCCTGTTGGAGGCGCAGGCCCTCATGGCCTTACCCAGGAGGGTATAGCGAAGGAAGAGGTGGAGACAGATAGTTATAACTAAGGCAGTACCGAGCACCCAAAGGGTCTGGGGATGGAGCGCGGCCCCAAGAAACCTTATTGGACGCTCCCCGGAGAACGCCTTCAAATATACCGTCTGCTTACCCCAGAGGAACATGGCAGCTCCCCTGAAGAGTATGGAGCCAGCTATCGTTATCATTATCAGGCTCAGGATCTGAGGGGACCTGAGGGGATGTATGCATAGCCTCTCGAAGCTCGCCCCCAACGCCGCCACGAGCGCCACGCTAACTACGAAGCTGAACCAGAGGGGGAGACCCATCCCAGCAAGCCAGGCAGCGGTCATACCGCCCAGCATTACGAACTCCCCCTGGGCGAAGTTTATGATGCCCGTTGCGTTGTAGATAAGGTTGAAGCCCAAGGCGGTGAGGGCATATATGCTCCCCACCGTGACCCCGCTGAAGAGGAGCTGAAGCAGGGCGCTCGCCGACATCCTCCCCCCTGTCAGTCCTCCAACAGGGCGAACTTTCCGTTCTTCACCGTTAGGATGGCGAAGGCGTCCTTCGTGAGGCCGTTGTGGTCCTCCGGGGAGAAGTTGAATATTCCCCCGGTCCCCACAAACCCCTTAACGTGCTCTATGTAGTCCCTTATCTTCGCCCTGTCCGGCCCTACCTCCTTGAGGGCGTTTATCACGAGCCAAAGGGCATCGTAGGCATGTCCGCCGAACGTGCTGACGGGTTCCTTAAACTTCTTCTCGTACGCCCTCTTGTACTCCACGAGCACCTTCTTCTGGGGATGGTCGTCCGGGAGCTGTTCGGCTATCAGGAGCCTTCCGCAGGGGAATATTATCCCCTCGGCTGCCTCGCCGGCAGCCTTTACGTACTTTATGTTCCCGAAGCCGTGGCTCTGGTAGAGTGGTATGGTCATCCCCAACTGCCTCATGTTCTTGGGGACTATGGATTGGGCCGGCACTATGGACCAGTTCACGACGGCCTGAGCCCCCGAGGCCTTTATCCTGGTGAGCTGGGGGGTCATGTCGGTGTCCCTGGGGCCATAGGTCTCGTCCGCAACTATCTCTATCCCGAACTTGGGGGCATACTTTTTGAGCTGTTTCCTACCCTGCGCCCCGAACCCCGTGGTGCCCGTGATGATCGCTATCTTGGTTATGCCGTGCTTCTTCATGTGCTCGTATATCCTTATCACCGCGTCGCTGTCCTTCTGGGGGGTCTTGAAGACCCACTTCCTCTTCTCAGGAGGGGAGACTATGGCCTCGGCAGCGGCACAGGAGATGAGGGGCACCTTGGCCCTCTCAACTATGGGGACCACGGCCAATGTGGTCCCGCTCCTCGAGGGGCCCACTATGGCCAGCACTTTGTCCTTGTTTATGAGCTTGTTGACAGCGTTCACGGTCCTGGTCTCATCCCCGGCCGTGTCCTCTATGATGAGCTCCAGCGGATGGCCGTTTATCCCCCCCTCCCTGTTGACCTGCTCGGCTATCATCTGGACCGTGTTCCTCTCGGGCTCACCGAGCCAGGAGGCAGGTCCCGTTATAGCGAAGACCGCCCCCACCTTGTAGGGTTTCTTCTTCGCGTAAGCACCCGAGACGGCTAAGCATACCGTCAAAAGCAACATCAATCCCTTCCGGAACATGTCCTTCACCTCCTTACCTCGGGCGGCCCCGCCGAAGCGGGGCCGCCCCTTCACCTCAGTGGAGCAAGTATGTGAGGCAGACGTTGGTGGCCATATTGGCCCCGGAACCGCTGATTATGTAAGGACCGCGGTGCAGCAAGGCCCGACTCAGGAGCATGTCCACCAGGACCTTCTTATATGCAACCCTTATTCCGAAGTTGTAGAAGAAGTTGCCGGTTATGCCGTTCCTAGCCGGATCGTCTCCGGTCACCACGGTCATGGTTGCCCTGGCACCCCCCCTGGCCGTCAACCAGGAGTTGAGCTTCCTCTCGTAACCGCCGAGGTACGAGAGCGTAGCCGTGGTGACCTTTACCTCAGCACCGGCAGGAGGGGATGTGGTCTCCATGTCTACGTCGCAGACCACCCCGGACACCAGCAGGGCCTTTTTGGGCCCTGTAGTCCTGTTGAACCCCAGTCCGAGGTTTACCCCTACGTGGGAGACCTCCGCTGCTCCGCTCACTACAGGCTCTGAGAGGTAACGGAGGCCGAGGACGGGGACTAGCTTGGTCCCTTCGCCCCTGGGCATCATGAGGCGAGCATCCAAGTTCAGCCCTATGCCGTTCTTGCTATCGATGTTGACTGCCTCATCCGAGAAGCTCGCCTTGAAAAGGCGCAGCCCCACGTCCAGGTCTCCCAGTGCCATACACTTGGTCACGCCAAGACCAACGTCCACGGATGTCGCCTTGGCTACCTTGTCCTTCACAGGCTCGCTGCTCGCAAGTCCGAGCACAAGCCTCCCACCTATTACCATGTCCCCCATCTTCTTAGTTAAAAACAGATCGGGGAAGGCTCTGATCCCGTTAGCCAAGGCAGGGAGGTTGCCACCAGCTCCGGCTAAAGCATCCCGAAGGGCCGAGAACCCGACGGGACCCGGCATGTTATAATGTATGGCCCAGGCCATATCCCCCCTCTTAACGAGGAGGCCACTCATCATGTTGTCCGGCACCGCACCTACGTTGGGTATGATCCAAAGGGCGTCGGCGAACTGGTACATCCTCCCCGGGTAGATCGCGTAGTTGGATGTATCCAGAATGAACCGATGCTCACCCCCCAATGCATTCCAGCGTGCGGATGCCCCGAACCCTACGGACACGGCCGTTAGCACTAAGACCATCGCCGTAGCCAAGCACTTTTTCATCTCTTCCTCCTTTTTTTACTGACTTCCCTGCGAGTTACCTCCTAACTACCACTTGCCCTGTAGGTTCTGCCCTGTATCACCCCCTTTCTACATCTTGTATAGCTTCTCCCCCTCTATCTGACTGATCCCATGCTCCACAAGGAGCTGGGACGAACGCTTTATGTCCTCGGTCCTGAAGATAACTATGGCGTTCTCCCCGCTCTTCTCCACGAAGGCATACATGTACTCCACATTTATACCTCCGTCCCTGAATATCTCCAACACCTTGGCCAACCCGCCAGGCTGGTCCGACACCTCCACGGCCAGCACATCGCTCTCCTTGACCGTAAATCCGGAATCCCGCAGTATCCTA
>QNCW01000061.1 GCA_003645885.1 Candidatus Latescibacterota bacterium
ACGTATCGCATCGAGACCCCGAGGTCGTCGAAGAGGTCGAGGAGCGACATATCCCGATACCTTTCGGGAAGCCTCCCGAACTCCTTGTGCCACGCATACCAGGGCTCGATCCGAGGCTGGAAGAAGACGTGCGGTATGGGCTTCCCCTCGAAGACCCCCAAATTCATCTCCCGGAAAGTCAAGTCTCATCACCTCCTTCGGCGAGCATCCTCCTAGGACAGTGTCGTCACAGGAGAGAATGTGATGGAAAAGAGCATTCCACTAACCTCGCCAGACATACCACCGAAAAGATCTCCGGCCTTTCCGACCTCCCTTCCCTGTGGAGCTGGCAGAAGGTCCTCAGAGCCTCGAGGCCCACCTCGAAGGTCTCTCCCTTCCCCTTCAACTCCTCAGCAAGTTCGAGGGCCAACTCCGGCATATCCTCGTACCTCTCCTCCTCCAAGGCCGCTTCGAGCTCCTTCAATGTTCCCGAGACCGCTGCCCTGGGCTCGGGGGGAAGGTTCCTGAGCTGTTTCCTTATGTTCTCCAGGATATCGTACAGTCGCTCGGCCAATTCCAACCTGTTCAAGGAGAGCAACCGGTAGAACCTGTCCCCAGCTCCCAGGGCCCTGCAGGCTGCGTTCAAGAGCTGGAGCCGTATCACCGAGGAACGATAGCCTCGGACCCCTTCCAACGCCGGCACGACGACCCTGAGGTCGTTCAGCCTGCTCAGGGCCTCCACGACGGTGGGAAAGAGGAGTCTGTTGAACGGCCCCAGAAGCTTTCGGTAAAGTCGCTCCTTGACCTCCTTTCCCCCTATGTCCCCCAGCGCCCTTATAGCGCTTATTTGGACCCTTATGTCCTCGGAATCCAAAGCCTTAAATAGAGCATCTATTCCCTTAGGATGCCTAAGCTTCCCTAAAGCCTCCGCAGCCTCGGCCCTCACATCCGACTCTTCGTCGGAAAGTTCCTGTACGAGCGGCTCCACGGCCTCCTCGGCACCCGTTTCCCCCAATCCCTTGACCGCCTGAACTCTGACCTCTGGGCTCACGTCGTTCATGGCCTGCACCAGCCTTTCTACGGCCATGGGACTTTTGGACCTCCCCATGGCCCTCGCCGCCCTGGCCCGCTGGCGCACCTCCCTCGCCCTTGAGAACAGGAAAGCGTTGTACGCAAAGGCGAAGGGATTTCCCCTGAGCACCTGGCCCAGGAGGTACGAGGCGGGCTTGGCCTTCACGTCCGATACCCACCTCAGGAGGTAGATGGGCACGCCGAGAAGGAGGGAGGAGACGATGAATATGAGCTTGATGTTGTTCAAAGCGACCCCCCCGAGCGAGGCCTCATAC
This sequence comes from Candidatus Latescibacterota bacterium, assembly GCA_003645885.1. Classification (GTDB taxonomy): domain Bacteria; phylum Latescibacterota; class 4484-107; order B68-G9; family B68-G9; genus B68-G9. Next base: position 1,326 of record QNCW01000061.1, read on the forward strand.
CCAGAAAGCAGATGCGCCAAAAGACCTCCGAACCCGGACGCCGCCGACGACACCAGGCCGTTTGAGAAGGCCCAGCTTGCAAAGAACGCTGACCTCTCACCTCCCTCGGGTACGGTGCCGAAGAGGAGCGTGTTCACCGCTACGGTCAGGCCCGAGAACGTTAAGCCGCTTACCACCATTATCACAGGAAGCAATATATGGGCGTTTCCCAGGGTGAGCACGACCCATATCAGCGGCAGAACGACCCTCGGAACCATGAGCACCTGAAGGACCGGCTTGCTTCCGAACCTTTCTACGATGTTTCCCCAGAACCTGTATCCCAGGACCGTGGTCGTCGTGTAGATGATGTTGAAGATCCCTATGGTGGCGTATTTGATCCTGAGGTCCCTGATCATAAAGACGTTGTAGAAAGGATTGGCCATAAGCGCTGCGAAGGCCCAGGTCAGGTAGAAGGACAGGAGCCTCCTGAACTCCGGATGTCGGAACGGGAGGAGGATGACCCTCCCGAGCGATGTGCCCCTTTCCACCCTGACCTCCTGAGGAAAGGGGACCTTCGCAAGGAGTACGTACCCTCCCACTCCCACGGCCCAGGCGAAGATAAAGAGCGTCAGGAACCCGAGGTATTCCCCATGCACCACATCCAAATATTTTCCCGAGATGTACCCCACAGCCATGGCGCTCAAGCTCACGAGCACCATCCTCTTGCTCAGAAACCTCGCCCTTATCTCCTCGGGAAGCAGGGTGGAGAACCAACTGTTGTAGAGGGGGGAGACGAGATGGCCCATGAAAGTTCCAGCCAAGACGAGCCCCGAGGTCAGGGCGAGGCGTGCTCCTGTGGAGCTCGTCAAAAATGGGACTAAAAGTACCGAGACCACAAGGCTTATCTCCAAAAATCCGACCCTCACCACGAACGCCTTCTGGTCCCTCAGCCGGCTCACCAACATAAAGGAGAAGGGCTGTATCAGGCCCCCCAGCGCCACTACGGATGCGACGGCGGCGATGTCGGATTCCTTAAGGCCCATCCATAGGGCGTATCCGGTGAATATGGGACCGGTGACTGCCACGAGCTGACTGTAAGCTCCCCAGAGAGCGCCGTTGTACAGGAAACGCTTCAGGGACCTCGCCACCGCAAGCTGGGAGAGCCTCTTCATAGTCCCCTCGCTACACGCACCGTAGAGACAACTTGGGAGACCGGCACCAACGAGAACCCCATCTTCTCCAGCCTCGGAAGCTCCTCCTTCAAGACTTTCAAGGTCAAGGGCTTAGCGTGACATATTCCTACGGCCGCTCCCTTCTCCGCCGCCGCATCGGCCAGCTCCCGAAGCGTCCGGACTATGGCCTCCCTCTTTTCCACGACGTCCAAAAACTTCGTCCTCTCGGCCGCCCTCACCCCCATCTCCAACGCCACCTCGTATCCCACGGAACGGGCGCTCGTCCTGCTGTCCACGAAGAAGAGGCCCCTCCTCCTCAGGACCTTCAGTATCACCCTCATAACCCTTCTGTCCTCCGTAGCCTTGGAGCCCATATGGTTGTCCACCCCCACGGCACATGGAACCTGGCTCAAAGCTTCCTTGACCTTCCTTTCTATCTCTTCGTCCGACATCCTCACATATATGGCCCCTTTCCCGGGGTTCGCCTTGTAAGGTTCCATGGGGAGGTGGAGGAGCACCTCATGCCCACTTTTACATAGCTCCTCAGCTATCCGGGCCGTCCTTTTCCTGAACGGGAGGACCGATAAGGCCACCTCCCTCGGAAGCTCGCAGAAGCCTCGGACGAGCTCGTCGTCCTGGTACCCGAAGTCGTCGACTATGATGGCTATCTTTCCCGTCCTCCTGTGCACTCCGGGGGATGGTAACAGCAGTACGACGTCGGTCGGCCCTTCGCTCGTCCCCACATCCATCCTGACCCTTCCATCCTCGTATTCCACCGCCCTGAACACCTTCCCTCCGAGCTCTTTCACGAGCCTCGTTATCTCCAAGTTCACCACCAAAGGGGAGAGGTCATCTGCGACTTTGACCACCGCCACCCCTTCGTCCGTCTCAGAGACGAGTTCCCTTCGTATGCCCAATTCCTCCATCCGTGCCGGGAGTCGTTCCATGAAGGATGAGGAGAAGTCCCCCTCCTTTTCGAGCTTTTCAGAAGGGGTCCTTTCGGGCTCCTCCGACCCCTTAGATGCTAAGAACCCTACCAGGACCCCGAGGGAAAAGGCTCCCAAGACTATCGGCCAGAGCTTCAACTTACCTTTCATAATCCCTCCAAAAGGCTACCGTTCCCTCCTGCACGAGCTTGGCGGCCACGACCATCGTGATCCCCGACGGGTCGCAGGGGGGGCATCCTTCGACGATGTCCATTCCGACGACCTCGAACTTACTTAAGGCTCCGAAGAGCTCCAGAACCTGAGCGTACGAGAGCCCTCCAGGTTCGGGATTGGAGACTCCCGGGCAGATGGAGGGGTCCAGGGCGTCCAGGTCCACGCTCAGGTACAGAGGAACTTGAGGGTCCAGGCGGGAAGTTAGGTCTTTTATGTGACATAGAAGTCCCTCAAATTCTTCCCCCTCCTCCCCGAAGAAGGAGCGCACTCCGGCCACCCCCACCAAAACTCCCATCTCGTAAAGCCTCCTACATACCGTCGCATGACAGAGCGAAAGTCCCAGGTACTCCTCCCTGAAGTCGGAATGGGCGTCCAAGACCACAACTTGCAACCTACCCAAAGCTTCAACCATTCCTCCGACTGCTCCCAGCGTGATGGTGTGCTCCCCTCCGAGCGCAACCACCCTCTTGCCCTCCGAAGCCCAAGACCTCACCAGCTCAGAGACCTTTCCTATGCTTTCGGCTACATCCCCCGAGACCTCCAAGTTCCCGAAGTCGGCCAGTCCGAGTTCCTCCAAGTCGCCCCCGAAGACCCTGCTGTAGGATTCTATGGACTGCGAGGCCTCCCTTATGGCGTTCGGAGCGAACCTCGTACCTCCTCTGAAGCTTTCCGTAGCTTCTAAGGGGACGCCGAACAACACTATCTTAGCTTCCCCTTCCTCGGCCCCTAAAAAACTTAGACGTCCCATCTCATCAAAAACAAAAGACCGGCTTCCCGGCCTCATCTTTACCCCTCGCACCTATGTCCTTTACTTGCTCAAGAGCTCCTCCACAAACCTCGGAAGCACGAAGGCGGCCCTGTGCACATCCGGGGTGTAGTACCTTGTAGGGAAGTTGGGCTCCCTCAGAGGCTCCAGTGGAAGCTCACCATCTCCGGCGATGCAGAAGCTCCAAAGTCCGGAGGGATATGTCGGCACGAAGCCCAAATATACCCCTACACGGCCGAACACCTTACCGAGCTCCCCGTACACCTCCTCGAGTTCCTCCGGGTAGTAGAAGGGGGAGCCGCTCTGGCACACGAACATACCTCCTTGCCTCAGAGCCTTCTTGCAGTCCCGGAAGAAGGCCTCCCGAAATAAGGGCAGGTTAGGTCCGACCGGGTCGGAGGAGTCCACGATTATGACATCGTACTTGAAGTGAACTTCCTTCACGAAGTCCTGTCCCGGCTTGAATACGAGCTTCGTCCTCGGATCGTGGAAGCTTCCCCTGTGCACGGATTCCAAAAATTGTTCGCATCCTTGAACCACTTCCTCATCTATCTCGACCAGCACAGCTTCCTCAACTTCCCTGTGTCTCAGGACTTCCCTCAAGGTCCCTCCGTCCCCTCCTCCTATTATGAGAACCCTGCGGGGGTCCCTATGACCGAAGAGGGCAGGATGTACCAACATCTCGTGATAGAAGGCCTCATCCCGCTCGGTGAGCATAATCCTCCCGTCCAGAGCCAGGAGCTTTCCCAGCTCCGTCGTCTCGGCGAGCAGGAGGTCCTGATACGGCGTCCTCCGTGCCAGGATTTCCCGCCCGAGCCGAAGTCCGAGGCGAACCCCCTCAGTCTGTGCCTCGGTGAACCATCTATCGTCCTCAGTACTCATACAAGAATTCCCCTTTTTATCTCATGTACCTCCATACGCTCCGGCGAGAAGCGTCTCTTAAATACCTCGAGCGCCTTCTCCGGCCGGGCGTCTTCCCCGCAGGTATATACATCCACGGCAGCGTACCCGTATTCGGGCCAGGTGTGCACCGAGATGTGGGATTCGGCGATTATGGCCATGGCGGAGACCCCGTGGGGATTGAACTTGTGAGTATGCACATCCCCCAGGAGGGTCACCTGAGCCGCATCCACGGCCTCCTCCACCGCATCCCGCACCTCGGCCTCGTCGCCGATCTTCTCGTTGCACCCCCACAGCTCCAGCAGGTAGTGCCTGCCGAGGACCCTCATGGCACACCTCCTTGTTTAGATGTTTCCTACCTACAGCATGCCAGCTCACCTCCACCGAAAAACTTTTATTAATGAGGCCGTGTTCACCAGTACACGCACGCCACGAGGGCACAGCCCGTCCTCTTCACCCGATGTTCGGCCGAAAGTGCCCAAAGCTTCGTTAACTTTAGGTCTCTCACCTTGAACGCTTCCTTCACCATTTCCCTCGCCAGTTCCTCAGCCTCCGATCCCCTGGCGGCCTTCGCCTCCATGACGACTCCGAAACCTTCGGGCCCTATCCCCACGGCCAAGGCCGCCGCCACCGTATCCCCAGGGACTTTCCCTAAGTGTGCCACGCATACGACCGGCACGAAGGCTCCCTTCGGGAACTTCGGAAGGGACTCCTCCCTACGGCATCCGGGGGGGATTATGCTGCTGACCTTGATGAGGTTGAGGTCCCCTATCCCTGCGTCCAACAGGGCGTTGTCGAATGCGTTGAGTTCCATCCCTCCCTCGGCAGTTCCTTTCACCAGACAGAAATGCTTCGCCCCGAACACTTCACCTCCCTCAAAATTTGGGCTTCAACCCAGCTTGCTTACATATCTCGTTGGCAGTTATCCTGTCGAGCGTGCGATGCCTTTTGACCGGGATAACCTTTCTACCATCAGTGTAGATGGAATGCCTTTTTCCTTCACGGAGTAGATAGAAGCCATTCTCCTCGAGATACTTGATTAAGTCTCTGCGTTTGACCGACACATTAGACCTCTACGGGCACTTGCTCCAATAAAGCACCGCCTACCGGTATCTCCTTGCCCAAATCTTTGTATGCTTTGATCATCTCCTGCAGGGCATCCTTCAGCAGTGCCCTGCATTCCTCTAAGGTCCTTCCCTCGGTAATCACCTCCGGCCATTCCACCAACTGCCCCATGTAGCCGGAATCTGTCTTGGTATACTTGGCAGTGTAGGTGCTCACCATATCGTCACCCCCTTACGCTGTAGCCATCTCTTCGTCCTCTATTATCTCCCCTTCGATGGGCGAGTTGTCCAATGGGGTCTCCTCCACCCTTTCTATCCTGAACCAGCAAGACCTGTACCATATGCCCTTAGGTTCGGACTTCACCGGAAGGTACTCCCACGCCCTCATCTCCCTCTCATATCCCCAACCTACGTAGGAGTTGAAGTTATGTATTATGTCCGTTATCGCCAACCCGAAGTCTTCGACCAATAACCTTTCGAGCTCCCTCCACTTCCGAAGGGAGGATTCGGCCCTCGTGAGCCCGAAGTATCCTGCCCCGCCTATGCCTTTAAGACCGACTACCCCCCTTCCTATGAAAGCCTTTAAGGCAGGAAGGCTCTCGCTGGGGTCCGTCAAAAAGACATGGAACCTCCCGACCAGGTCCCCGGGAAGGGGGTCCCTGAAGTCGGCCCTCCTCGTCTCCAGCCTTCCGAAGCCTATCTCCTTTGCCTTGCTTCCTATAAAATCGAGGAGCCTTTCGTCTATGTCCAGCACTACGACCTCCTCGGGAGCTCCGGTGAGGGCCAAGGCGAGCCCCACGAGGTCGTCGTCTCCGAGGACTAAGATCCTCTTCCCCTCCAAATCCCCCCTCGCCGCCATGAGCACCACCCTTGCGACCGTGCTCTCCTCGGTCACGTATCCTTGATCGTACTCCCTCAGGGGCCTTGGACGCTCCAGGGCCAACTTCTTGAACTCCCTCAGGACCTTCATATATCCCTCAACATGCACCGCCTTTCCCCTGCACCAGGTACATTCCAGCCTCCTGTGGGGTGGAATTCGGTTGTCCTCGCAGAACTTCTCACCTTCCCGGGTGAGTTTGACCTCCTCCCCCCCGACTTCGACGAGTCCCTCCCTTTCCAGCTCCGCAACCAGCCAGCTCGCCAGGAGCACGGGTACCTCACAACGGTCCAGGACCTCCCAGAAGTCCTCGGAGGACCTGAGGGCCGAAAGGAGTCGCTCTAGGTCCCTCTCCATGAAGAACCACTTGGACCTATCCTTAAGCTTCATATAAAGCTCACTTACGGTCATCCGCCCTCCCGCTTCTTCGACAGGGCCTGCGCCAAGAACACGGCGACCATAAGGCCCAAAAGTACCAAGGTAGCGTAACCGTACCCCCTGGAAGAATACTCCACCAGGTCGTACATCCTTCCGAAAAGGAGCGAGACCCTCGCCATCACCGTGTATCCGAAGGAAGCTCCGAAGGAGACCATAAGGAACAGGACTCCTGCCCTGGCCAGAGGCCTTATGGGTCCCTTGTGCTCCACCGAGAAGAAGAAATATGTCAGCACGCTCAAGACCCCGAAGGCTATCAAGAAATTGGAGAAATCCCCCCATCCGAAGCTCACTCCCTGCTGTCCCCTTGAGACCAAGGGAACTGCCGTACTCTCCACCTGTCTGAATATGAAGTTGGAGATGGTCCTCGGGATGGCTATCCCGGCCCCGAACCCTACGACGAAGGCGAACGCCCACCTGCTGAGCCACGAGAACCTCGGGAAGAACCTCGTCCAGATGAGGAGACCTAAGACAGTCGGGACCAAAAGGCTCATCCTCCCCTCACGGAACAGGGGGGTCCACCACTTCGGTATCATGAAGTTGAAGACGAGAAGGGTTATGCTGTATCCGACGGAGATACCTATGTATAGGTGTTCACCGAACTTGAAGAAAGGATTATCCTTGTAAAGGAAGCTGAATATCGCCAGCGTTAGACCGGCAGCTACCCAAGCCCCCAAAAGTTCAGGACTCATCTCCGCCTCCTGGTGGCGAAGAAAGCGAAGTTGCTGAGGAGTATCAGGCCCAATATCAGGACATGCGTCGTGGACTGTATGTCCATACCCACGGTGGCCTTTCCCATCTCCTTCAGAAGGGCCTCGTACTCGGCAGCCCCCCTCATCCCTCCTATGAGCCCTACGAGCTGGCCCGAGTTGAGGAAGGCGTACATGCCCGGGGCTATGACGGCGGTACACCCTCCCGCCATGGACTTCGCCTTGCCGTATACGACCCAAGTTTCTATCCCTGGGTCTCCTGCTGCCAGGTCCACCATGAAGGGGATGTCCTTAAGGGTCCTCACCCCTTCCAGGACGGGCATGCCGGAGGTCTCGTTCCCGTAGTAGTCCCTCGGATATGTCTTGTATATATCCTGTCCGAGGCCCAATATCACGTTCGTGGCTCCAGGGGCCCAACCTAAATACACGTAGTCCCTACCGTACTTCTTCCCGTATTCCTCTGCTACATCGGAGAGTATCTTCTCCGCCATCCCGCTTCCCGTGACCCAAAGGTTCATCCCTATGACCCTGAGGTTCTTCCTGAAAGCGTGCCTCACCAGGGCCTCCGCCATAGGGTAGAGTTCGGGCTTGGAGGCCGGGTCGAAATCCATAGATATCAGGAAGGGGGAGCCCTCGGGGAGGGACTCTATCCTATCGTACACGGCCTTCACCTCGGGGCTCACCCTGGACGGAAGCCCCAAAGGGCCGGTCAAAAAGGGAAGGAGGGCGGCTGAGGCCATGAGGAGGTATATGGCCCTCCTGTCCATCGAGAGTATCTTCTCCGCCAGTTTCCTCATCCTCCCTCCCCCATGTACGCCCTCTCTATCCCGAATATTATCTTAAGCGATGTCGCTATCATCCCCAACCCCACACCCAAAAGTATCCCCCTTTTGGCCGCCATGTTTGGCACGTTCATTATCCATCCCATAACCTGATCGGCCTTGGGAGGAAGGAAACCCAAGACCTTGTCCCATATGTACTCCCCCAATGGAACGTGCCCCAACATCACCAGAAAGGCCGCCGTAAGCAGGAGCCCCGCCTCCAAGTTCCTCGCCCTGAAGGTACGGAAGGTGGCCGATGCCATGAAGAAGGCCAGCAGGGAGAAGACGGTGCCCTGAAGTGGGACGAGCATGTTATCGTAGACCCAGCCTAAGGCCGTTAGCGTCAGCTCTTCCCCTGCGAACATTTTACCCTTGCTCGCTATCCCTACCGCCAACGTGCCCAGTATCCCTAAGAAAACGACGAGGCTGTAGCCCCATCCCGGAACCCCCCTCCTCACCTTCGCCCAGTGGGAGCCCATGAGGCTGGCGAGCCCCAGGACCATGGAGAACCCGCTCACGACTATCAACCAGTCGTTTACCGTCGTGAGCAGTTCCTCTGAGGCTGGATGGGGCACATAGTACTGAACTGCGAAGACTACCCCCATCACGAAAGCTATGGCCATGGGCACGTACTGCCTGAGGAACATGTCCCCTCCTCAAGAAAAGTCTCTCAGTATGTCCAAGAAATAATCTATCTTATGCTCTATCCCAGCCCACACACCTATGGTGGAAGCTATGGCACCCAGTACGAGGAACGCTGTCAAGAACGCCTTGCCGACGTCCTGTGCCCTCAGCGTTCCTATAAGGGCCGGTTCTTTTGAAAGATAGGCACTTGCAGCGTAAAGCTCCTCACCTATGAGGGTGTAGTCGCAGGCCGTGACGAAGAAGGGGAGCTGATGTTCCGCATCGGTCCCGGCTATCTGTATCGCCCCGACGCTCGCCCCTACCTCGGCCAAAAGCAGGGACTCAGCGTAATAGTATCCCATAAGGAACACCGCTGCAGGTCTCTCCCTCACCATCATCCCGTCCACGGCCATGGTGTAGCTGAACTGATCGTCCGTAACGTAGAAGTTTATCTCCTCGTTGTACGCATCAGGCCTTCCTGCCTCCAGGTAGGCCCCCTTGACCACCTCCCTACACACCGCCATGACCACGGGGTCGGTGTGCGGTACCTTGAGCTGGGCATCGTACCCTGCGGTCCTCTTCGCTATGTCCCTTAATATTATGGTGGCAGCTATGGTGGACACCGAGGACATCCCGAGCCTTCCGGTGAGGTAGTATATGGGCCTTCCCATCTCCGTGGCCCTGCCTATGGCCTCCTCTATAGCGTCCAGCCCCGGTATCCTCCTTAAGAACAGCTCCTTCTTCCTCGCCCTCCCTATGAACCAGAGCACCACCCCCGCCAAGAGCACCATAAATATGAGGTTGTTGAGCTTTTTGAAGTCGAACCAGTTCGGCTTTGGGATGGCGGATACCGCCGGACCGAAGCTCGGGCCCTCACCGAGGTCCACCCCTAAGCGGAAGTAGTACTCCCTGCCGCTCTCCAGGGGCCTTCCGCCGATCGTTCGGACCACGAAGAAGTGTTCGTCCTTCCCCTTCCTCCACGTCCAGAACGGGGCCCTCCTCTCGGTCCGGTAGTGGGAGTTGGATGGGAACCTCGCTATCTCCTCGAAGGGTCCCTCAGGTCCCTCGGCCCCCTGGACCACGTAGAAGACCTCGGACGCCTCATAGGGCATCCTCGGCCAAAGCAGCAACACGGCCTTCCCGTCGTCCCCCGGAAGGTCGGAGGC
>QNCW01000062.1 GCA_003645885.1 Candidatus Latescibacterota bacterium
ACTCTGGCTTTGAATTCAGGTGAGTATTTCCTTGTTGACATCATGCACCCCCTTGTTGGACCTCTTGGAATATATCCCCTATCTGTTGCTTTCGCAACTGTCCAACTTTTGGGGTGCAGTACAGTTCGACGTTAAGATAAAATCTGCCGATAACGATTTGATAGGAGTTATGTTCCGTTATCAAAATGGCGATGTTTACTATAGATTCAGATGGTATCTTGAGGAACCCGGAAGATTTTTGGAAAAGAACCAACACGGTGAATGGTCCATTTTGGCCAGCGATAATGTTGGGTATTCACAAAATACTTGGTACAAACTCAGGGTGCTTCTTACGGGGACACATATTCGGATATTCATAGATGATATGGATACTCCCGTTTTTGATGTAAAGGATACTGTAGACCCAATTCTAAATGGGAAAATAGCCCTGTACAATGAGGGCAATCAAGGGTCTTTCTTCGACGATGTAGAAGTCGATTTACTTAATGGTATTGTCTTAAAGCTATCCCCAGGCCAAGTCCTTCCCTCCCCTGGGACACCCGTTACCATAAGCATTTCTGGTGTTTCCGACATCTATGGAAATACCCTCACCGAACCACTCACTGTCACCTTCCATCCTGACGACGCAAACGCCAATCCAATCGTGAAGTTAGCCGACCTCAGGGGGGAGCAAAGTGGGGACGTTGTGATAAGGTATGTGCTGTCCGACCAGGAGGGGGACACTCTGAGCATAAGGCCGCAGTTCTCGGAGGATTCGGGTGCTACTTGGAGGGATGCAACCGTTACGGGAAGGACGACGGGCATAACAAAGGGGGAGTACTCGGGCCGCCTTATATGGCATTCTGCCGTGGACCTGCCCCATACTGAGCAAAGGGACGTCCAGTTCAGGATAGTTCCGAGCGACAAGGATCAGGGCACGCCGGATGCAACTGCAAACTTTCACTTAGACAACAACGAACCTCCCTCCGTGGAGCTTGCGGAGGTGAAGGGAGAGCGGTACGGGGATATTCCCGTAGCATACGTCCTTTCCGACCCGGAGAAGGACTCCCTGAGCATCGTCTGCGAGTATAAGTGCACCTCGGACACCGCTTGGACGCCTGCTTCTGTCTTAGGTGAGACAGGGGGCATAGACAGCACAGAATATGCAGGAACTATCGTCTGGCGTTCTGAGGAGGACCTTCCGAACTCGGCCGACAGCGTGTTGTTCAGGATTATCCCGTCGGACAACGATGCCGGAGCTTCGGATACCGTCTTGGTGTTAGTAGACAATATGCCGCCCTCCATAACCTTAACCAGTCCTTCAGGGGAGCAAAGCGGTGACGTCGAACTTAGGTACATAATCACGAATGAGGGTTTAACCGGTGTGACCCTACACTGCGCTTACTCCACGGATTCCGGAGCCACGTGGCATCCAGCCACTGTGGCCGGCGATACGGCGGGCATAACTTCCGATTCCTACCAGAGCAGCGTGTTGTGGAGGTCGGGAGTGGACCTCCCTCATCTGGACCTGGCCACTGTGCGCTTCAGGATAGTTCCGGAGGACTCAAGGCCCGGGAGGCCGGGCGAGACAGCGGACTTCCACTTGGACAATAACGAGGTTCCCTCGGTGGTCATGGAGGAGCTTGTGGGGGAGCGGAAGGAGGATGTGACGATATCCTATAGGCTCTCCGACCCAGAGGGCGACACTTTAGATATAGTCTGCGAATACATGTCCCGTGGGAGGTGGAACAAGGCTACGGTCTCAGGTAAGACGACCGGTATAGTTCCCTTCCAGTACGCCGGTTCCGTGGTCTGGAACTCCAAAGCCGACCTCCCCGAGGAGGCGGGCAACGTACCATTCCGGATAACGCCGAGGGACAGGGACGCAGGAACAGCGGACACAATAGTCATCCAGCTGGACAACTTGGGGGTCCCTTCCATAGTTTTAAGCGACCTTCGGGGAGAGCAGAACGGCGATGTAGAGGTCTCCTACCGTATATCGGACGACGAGGGGGATGTCATCGGCCTGATCTGCGAGTACTCACCGGATTCCGGCAGGAACTGGATGACGGCGACTGTGAAGGGGAGGACAGAGGGAATAGGGGCATCGGAATACATAGGTAGTGTGGTCTGGAGGTCGTCGGAGGACCTGCCCGGGTTCGACGGCACCGAGGTGAGGTTCAGGGTCACGCCCTTCGACCAGCATATGGGGATATCGGACGAAACAGCAGACTTCCACCTCGACAATAACCTCCCCCCGTCGGTCTCCCTGACCCTGATGGGGGACACTCAGACGGAGGACGTACCTATACGGTACGAGCTTTCCGATCTCGAGGGGGACACCCTGAGCATACGGTGCGAGTACTCCCTCGACGGTACCGAGTGGACCGTTGCCCACATAGTGGGAGACACGACGGACATAGCTGCCGATGGGTACATAGGGCAGATAATCTGGCGGTCCCTCGTGGACCTGCCGAACGTGGCGGACAGCGTGTTTTTTAGGGTTACCCCTGCGGATAACGACGTCGGGATGCCGGACTCCTTAAGGTTCTACGTGGACAACGTGTTACCTGCGGTCACTCTGGTAGGACCGGTAGGGGAACAGAGCGGGGACGTCTCCATAGGCTACTTCGTAAGCTACAAGGGCACAGGGCCAGTAGGGCTCTATTGCGAATATTCCGTGGACTCCGGAACCACGTGGCACAGGGCCACGGTCTTCGGCGACACCTCCGGGGTGGGTCCGGAGGGCTCCATCGTCTGGCGCTCCGCTGTCGACCTTCCTGGGGTGGACAGGAAGACCGTGAGGTTCAGGATCACACCATCGTCCGCCCGGCCAGGTATACCGGATGAGACCGAGGACTTCCATCTGGACAACGACCTCCCGCCTGTGGCTTCGTTCGAGGGAATACGATACGTCCAAGGGTGGAACGTACTGGTCCCCTACGTGCTTTCGGACGCTGAGGGTGACACCCTGAGTCTTACCGGAATGTACTTCAAGAAAGGTTGGAAGCCCATAGTCGTCCTCAGTTCCATCCTTAAGGATGCCTATCGGGGGAAGTTCCTCTGGGATGCGAGGAATGCCTTGGGATACGGGGACAGCATAAGGGTGAGGATAAGGCTCGTCCCGGCCGACAGGGACACCGGCGAGGCCGTGGATACGAGCCTATACGTCTGCTCATACCTCGGGGACATGGAAGGGGATATGGATGTGGACTTCGAAGACCTGGACCGCATTAGGATGGCATGGGTCTCCCAGGACATCTCCTGCGACATAGGACCCGCACAAGGCATACCCCCGGAGCTTTCCCCCCTTCCCGACGGGAAGGTGGACTTCGAGGATATCATGGCCTTCGCCCTTATGTGGAACTGGTGGCACGGTAAATATGGCATAGTGGCCAAGCCGTTGGCCAAGGTAATATTACCTCAGGATGCCTCCGTAGAGGTGAGATCGGAGATGGAAAGGGATAGACTCAGAGTCGTGGTCCTGTCCAGAAGGGACGGGATAGGGGCCTACGAGGTAGAAGTTCGGTATCCCCCGGATATGCTGAAAGTTGAGGAGGTCCACAGGGGAGATGCCTTGGGGGACCGAGGGGTGCTGTTCCTGGAGCACAGGGCGGAGGGGATACTTTTAGTGGATGCCGCTAAGTTCGGCACAGGCGGGGATGGAGACGAGCTGGTCTCGGTGGACTTCCGTGTCCTGCGCCCCGGGGATCTGAGGCTCACCGTACGATACGACCTCAGGGCCGAGGAAGGGGGGAGCTTGGGGAGGGGAACATTAAGGACGTCTCTCAGACCTTCGCTCCAGGTCCCCTTCATCTCCGAGGTATACCCTAACCCCTCAAATGGAAGTGTGACGCTCGACTACGGCCTGCCCGAAGATGGGAAGGTGAGGATAGAGGTCTACAACCTCCTCGGCCAGGTGGTGAGGGTATTAGCCGATGGCTTCTACAGGGCAGGATGCTACCGTGTGGTCTGGGATGGGAGGGATGCTTCGGGCCGGGAGCTGGGGTCAGGAGTCTACGTAGTGAGGATGGAGGTAGGGACGATATCTCGGATGCGCAAGGTGGCCTTAATACGGTAGAAATGGGAGGTGATGTCCATGAGAGCCCTCGGACGTCTGCTTGCGACGGTTAGGTACGGAACTTTCTTCTGCCTCATCGCATCCTCAGGAACCTCGGGGAAGGAGCTGGTGGGGAACATAACTTTTCCCCTCGGGGAAGTATACATACAGCGGGAGGGTAGCACCGATTGGAAGGACGTCTACCTGAACATGCCTGCGTACGAGATGGACAAGGTCAAGACCCTCGAGGAATCCCGCTGTGAGGTCACCCTGACCGACCGTAAGGTCGTCCGTATAGGGGAGAATACGGTATTTAGGCTGGTCCGTGGCCGGGAGGGCGAGGTGGACGTGGACATCGGGGCCGGGAAGGCTTGGATCAACGCCCTCCTCTCCACGAAGGGGCACCTACGGGTATGGACCCCCACCGCAGTGGCCGCCATCCGTGGTACAGTGTACAGGCTCTCCTGCGACTCGGTCTACTCCAACTACCGGGTATATAGGGGGAGCATAGCTGTTACCCCCCTAAGGCACGACGGAAGGGGGTTAGAAGATACCACATTCTACGTAAATTCAGGGGAGGAACTTACGATCGTAAGCGATTTCGAAGAGTACAAGCGTAGGCAGGAAGAAGCCTTCAAGAAATTTAGGGAAAGGGAAGGGCGAAAGTTCGAGGAGTTCAGGAGGAGACAGAGGGAGAAGTTTCGGGAGTTCAAGCGATGGGAAGAGGAAAGGTTCAGGCAGTTCAAGAAGCTCTTTTATACCCTGACGAAGTTCGACATCGAGGAGGACATGACCTCGGACTGGGTGAAGTGGAACATGGAGAGGGATAGGCTGCTCGAACGTGGGCGAAGTAGATGACGATCTACATCTCCCTTCCCAACACCGAGGCTATCACCTTTATCTCCCTCATGAGGACCTCAAATTGCTCGGGATAAAGGGATTGAGCCCCGTCCGAGAGGGCGTGCTCGGGGTCGTGGTGGACCTCGACCAGGAGCCCGTCCGCCCCGGCGGCTACAGCGGCCCTCGCCATAGGTATGACCTTGTTACGGATCCCCGTGCCGTGGCTCGGGTCCGCCACGATGGGAAGGTGGCTCAGTTTGTGTATCACGGGGATGGCGCTTATGTCCATGGTGTTCCTCGTGTACCTTTCAAAGGTCCTTATCCCCCTTTCGCAGAGGATCACGTTGAAGTTCCCACCAGAAAGCAGGTATTCGGCGGACATGAGCCATTCCTCTATGGGAGAAGCCATGCCCCTCTTAAGGAGGACGGGCTTGCGCAGCCTTCCGAGTTCCTTAAGTAGGGCGTAGTTCTGCATGTTCCTCGCCCCGACCTGAAGTATGTCCGCATACTCCGCCACCAGGTCCACCTGGTCCCTCTCCATAACTTCGGTGACCACCGGCATGTCGAAGGCGTCCCCCGCCTCCCTTAGGTACTTCAGTCCCTTCTCCCCCAACCCCTGAAAGCTGTAGGGGGAAGTTCTGGGTTTGAAGGCCCCGCCACGGAGCACGTGTGCCCCGGCCTTCTTGACCTTCTCAGCTATGGTCATTATCTGGTCCCTGCCCTCAACGGCGCAGGGGCCGGCCATGACCACCACCTTGTTCCCCCCTATCTCCACGTCCCTCACCTTGACCACGGTATCCTCGGGCTTGAAAGTCCTGCTTGCAAGCTTATAAGGTTCGGTTATCTGTATGACCTCCCTTACCCCGGGGAGGACCTCTATGTCCCTTATGTCTATCCCCGTCTTGTCGCCTATGGCCCCGAGCACTGTCCTCGTGACGCCGGTGGAGCGGTGGACGTCGAAGCCCAGCTCGCTCAGCTTGTGTATGACCCGTTGGATCTGTTCCTCCGTGGCGTTCGACTCCATCACTACTACCATAGCTCCCCACCTCCGTAGCTGTATTCCCTTTCGAGCCTTCTGGATTCGTCCAATATCCTCTCGAAGAGCCTCTTGACCATATCGTCGGTGAGGGGCCCCTTGTTCACCCTCTGGACGTGCTCCAGTATCTCCTCCTCCCTCTCCGGCATGTGTACGGGAAGTCCCTTGAGCTTCTTTATCCTCCCTATCTCCAGGGCGAAGCTCGCCCTGCGGTTCAGCAGGTCGACCAGTATCTCGTCTACGACGTCTATCTTCATCCTCCAGTCCCTTATGCCTTCGTCGTCCATCTCGACCTCCTTGGATGGAGCTTCCGAGGTCTCTAAGGATATCACAATTTCCGGTAAAAGTCAACAGAAAAAGGCTTGACATCAACCCGGGGTACGGGTACATTTCCCCGCAGAAGGGCCAACCTCAGACTGGAGGGCACGGTGGAGAGAGCTTCCGAACATCCGGGGACGAGGGGTACGACGATAGTCGGCCTCAGATACAAGGGACATGCGGCCTTGGGAGGGGACGGGCAGGTGACATTCGGGGAGACCATAATGAAGCACAAGGCGACCAAGGTCCGCAAGCTCTGGAACGGCACCATACTCGCAGGGGTGGCGGGAGCTGCAGGGGACGCCCTGGCCCTCTTCGAGAGGTTCGAGGGCAAGCTCGAGGAACACAGGGGGAACCTGCTCAGGGCGTCCGTTGAGCTCGTAAAGGAGTGGCGCACCGATAGGTATCTGAGGAGGTTGGACGCACTCCTGGCCGTCTTGGATACCGAGCATGCTCTCATACTTTCGGGTGAGGGGGACCTCATAGAACCCGACGATGGCATAGTGGCCATAGGTTCCGGGGGAGCTTATGCTATGGCAGCAGCCAGGGCCTACCTCGACGCCGACCCAAAGATGAGCCCCAGGGAGATAGTCGAGAGGTCGCTCAGGATAGCGGCCTCGATATGCGTCTACACCAACGAGAACATAGTGGTGGAGGAACTGTGAGGTTTCTCACCCCCAAGGAGATAGTGGCCGAGCTTGATAAGTACATAATCGGCCAGGAAAAGGCCAAGCGAGCCGTCGCCATAGCCCTCAGGAACCGCTGGAGGAGACAGCACGCTCCCGAGGACATGAGGGAGGAGATACTCCCCAACAACATCCTCATGATAGGTCCCACTGGCGTCGGAAAGACCGAGATAGCCCGGAGGCTCGCCCAGCTCGCCGGGGCCCCGTTCCTCAAGGTCGAGGCTTCCAAGTTCACGGAGGTGGGATATGTAGGCAGGGACGTCGAATCCATGGTCAGGGACCTGGTGGACATAGCCGTCAACATGGTGAGGGCGGAGAAGGTGGCCAAGGTGCAGCACGAGGCCGAACGGCTCGCCGAGGAGAGGTTGCTGGACATCCTCCTCCCACCTAAAAGGCGCAGGGGGAAGAACCCGGACGGGAATTACCGGTACAAAAGGGAGAGGCTGCACCGTCAGCTGAGGGCCGGGAAGCTGGACCGTGACACTGTGGAGCTCGAGCTTCCCTCTGACCGCTTCCCCATGATAGAGGTATTCTCCCCCGTGGGGTTGGAGGAGATGGGTGTGAACATCCAGGAGATATTCGAGAACGTCCTTCCTCCTCGGCCGAAGAGGAGGAGGGTCACGGTCGCCGAGGCCCGGAAGGTCCTCGCTCAACAGGAGGCCCAGAAGCTCATAGATATGGACCAGGTGATATCAGAGGCCATCTCCCTGGCGGAGAACTCCGGGATCATATTCATAGACGAGATAGATAAGATAGCAGGAGAGAGGGCGCAGGAGATAGATGTCTCCAGGGAGGGGGTACAAAGGGACCTCCTCCCGATAGTTGAGGGTTCGAACGTTATGACGAAATATGGGATGGTCCGCACCGACCACATCCTCTTCATAGCTGCGGGAGCCTTCCACATGTCCAAGCCCTCCGACCTCATCCCCGAGCTCCAGGGCAGGTTTCCAATAAGGGTCGAGCTCGACCCTCTTACTGTCGAGGACTTCGTCCGCATACTCACGGAGCCCAAAAACGCCCTCGTAAAGCAGTACAAAGCCCTCCTCAAGGCCGAAGGTGTGAAGCTCACCTTCACGAAGGATGCGATATACGAGATAGCCAAGATAGCGGACGAGGTAAACTCCCGCCTGGAGAACATAGGAGCGAGGAGGCTCCAGACCGTCATGAACGCCCTGCTCGAGGATGTGCTCTACGAGGCCCCTTCCCTCAAGGGCAGGCAGGTCAGGATAACGAAAAGTTACGTGAGGCGCAAGCTCGAGGACATAATAGAGGACGAGGACATAAGCAGGTACATATTATGAAGAGGCCCCCTTCCAGAAGGCGTGCCAGGGAGGTAGCCCTCAAGGTGCTTTACGCTCTGGAGAGCACCGACGACCCCTTCGGGGAGGTCTTCTCCGTCGTAGCGGACAGGGAGGGACTCTCCGGGGCCCTCAGGGACTTCGCTGAGGCCTTGAGCAGCAAGGTCCTTGAGCACAAGGACGAACTTGACACCATCATAGCTAATGTTTTGGAGCACTGGAGAATAGAGCGTACGAGCAGGATAGACCGCCTCCTCATCCGTATGGCCTTGGCGGAGTATTTCTTCTTCCCCGACATCCCACCCAAGGTCTCCATAGATGAGGCCGTAGAACTCGCCCGCACGTACAGCACATCTGAGTCCCCCGCCTTCGTGAACGGGGTCTTGGACGCCATAATGATGAAGGGAAGGGGCTTGGTAGATGCGCTACGCCCTCATCTCCGACGTCCACGGTAACTTGGAGGCCCTCCAGGTCGTGCTCCACCACATAGAGAAGGAGGACCCGGACAAGCTCGTCTGCCTCGGGGACCTCGTCGGATACGGAGCCGACCCCCAGAAGTGCATAGACATGGTCCGGGAGAGGACCGAACTCGTGGTGGCGGGGAACCACGACTGGGCAGCGATAGGGAGGACCGACATCTCCTACTTCAACCCTTACGCAAGGGCGGCCGTCCTCTGGACCAGGGAGAAGCTCGGGGAGTTCCACAGGAAGTATTTGGAGGAACTTCCCCTCGTGCTCTCCGAAGGAGAGCTGTATTTCGTACATTCCACGCCCGAAAGGCCGGAGGAGTGGAACTACATCTTCTCCCTGACACAGGCAGCCTATTACCTATCCAAGCTCCGAGGCGGCTTCTGCTTCGTGGGCCACTCCCACGTCCCGGTCGCTTTCGTATCGGACGGCGATGAGGTCTCCTGGGTTCCCGGTCCCTCCTTCAAGGTACGCATAGAGCCGGACCTCAAATACCTCGTAAACGTGGGAAGTGTAGGACAACCGAGGGACGGGGACAACAGGGCGGCCTACGCCCTGTTGGACCTTAGGGAGGGCACGATCGAGGTGAGGAGGGTGCCGTACGACGTGGCAACAGCCCAACGCAAGATCCTCAAGGCAGGCCTCCCCGAGGTCCTGGCCGAGAGGCTGGCGTACGGGCGGTAGGAAGGAGGACCTATGTGGACGCTTATTCTTACTTTGTTCCTCGGAGCATATGCAGGCTGGGAGGACCTTCCCCGCAGGGAGGGGGAGGTGGAGCTCTCGGTCCAGCCGGCAAGCCAGTCCGCCCACATATATACGGGCATAGAGGCGGACCAGGGGTTCGGGGGGAGGAAGAGAGGGTCCGATATGTGATAACCGCCACGAACCTCACCGATCGCCTGATAAGGATAGAGTGGGAGTGGGTGGAGCACACCGAGGCCACGAGGGCCATGGTATCCATGGGTGGCGGGGGTGACCTCGAACCCTATGGGACCCAGCGTTACTACCTCTTCGTCTCCCCCATGCAGGGGCCGTTCCCGGTCAAGACCACCTTGGTAGCTTTGGGCGAGGGTCGAAGCTGCGTTCTGGGGACGGTCGAGGTGTACACGGATACCCAG
This sequence comes from Candidatus Latescibacterota bacterium, assembly GCA_003645885.1. Lineage (GTDB taxonomy): Bacteria > Latescibacterota > 4484-107 > B68-G9 > B68-G9 > B68-G9. Next base: position 9,804 of record QNCW01000062.1, read on the forward strand.
CATGTATATTATCCGAGGAGCATGCTTCGCCGTGTGTCAGGTCGTGTGCTGGACAGCAGGACCGGCAGTCCGGTGCGGACCACGGTTTACGCCTACGCCCCGACAAAGTACTACGCCTACGTCGAAACCGACGAAGAGGGCCGATTTAACCTTATGCTACCCCCCGGCGAGCACGTCCTTCAGATCTCGGCCCCGGGATATTACACGGCCTACAGGACCGTAGGAGAGAAAGGCTCCACCAGTTTCGTGGTAGAGCTGGACCCGATCGAGGACCAGGTGGGCACGGGTTCTCCTATCCTATCGTTCCCCCGGGGGGAGCCACTTCCCGGATGGCTCATGGGAGCGGACGCCTCGCCGAACTGGAACGAGTTCGTACTTACGTTCGAGGTGGAGGAGGAGGGGAATCCCTCAGGCAAGGTATATTACATAGACGGTTCGGGGAACATCCTATGGACGTACCCCACCCCGGACCCTTTAAGGACCGCTGCCTTCTCCGAGGACGGGGGGAAGGTGGCAGTGGTCGGCAGGGCCTTGTACCTGTTTTCCAACTCGGGCGAGCTGATATGGAAAGTGGAAAGCATACAGACCCCCATAGGGCCGGAGTATATATACGGCAGAGTCATGCGCATCGTCGGGGATAAGGTGTTCGTGGGATGCGAGACCAAAGGCGCCCTCAGGTGTTTCTCGCTCTCGGACGGGACCCTGCTGTGGGAGGTGCCGAACGAGGACGCAGGGTGGATACGTTCCATGGACGTGTCCCCGACCCTCGGTCGTGTGGTGGTGGGCACCCAGAACGGCAAGGTGGTCGTCGTGGACTTCGAAGGCCGTGTGCTCTGGGATTACTGTGCCGAGAACAACGCCTTCGCAGTCTCCATGGCCGAGAGGACCGGCGAGGTGGGAGTAGCGAGCTGGGATGGGTCCCTGCACTTCCTAGACTCCGACGGGGGTCTCCTCTGGCGCTTCAAGACTAACGCTACCCTGAGGAGCGTCCAAGTGGCCCCCGAGGGAAAATGGGTGCTTTTCACCAGCAGGGGGATATACGGAATGTCCCGGAATGGTGAGCTGATATGGCATTCCGAGCGGGAGATAAGCAACAACTGGTCCGCTATGTCCGAAGACGGTCTATACGCGTTCTTCCCCGGAGGAC
>QNCW01000063.1 GCA_003645885.1 Candidatus Latescibacterota bacterium
GAGAAGGTCCTCTTCAACGACCGGCCGCTGTTCCAACGCCTGGTGTTGGATCAGGGGTTCTACCCAGAAGGAATTTACACCGCTCCTTCGGACGAAGCCCTGAGGCGGGATATCGAGATCGCAAAGGGCTTAGGGTTCAACGGAGCACGGCTTCACCAGAAGGTGTTCGAACCTCGCTTCCTCTACTGGGCCGATAGGCTCGGATATCTGGTCTGGGGGGAGTATCCCAACTGGGGTATAGACCACAGCCGGCCCGAATCGCTGAAGTACGTGCTGCCGGAGTGGCTGGAGGTGCTGGCCAGGGACTTCAACCATCCCTGCATCGTCGGCTGGTGCCCCTTCAACGAAACCCCGAAGGATCAGGACCCCGAGCTTATCCGCACCGTCTACAGGGTCACAAAATCTGTGGACCCCACACGTCCCGTAATAGACACATCTGGATATATCCACGTTGAGACCGACGTCTACGATTGCCACAACTACGAGCAGGACGTGGAGAAGTTCGCCGCCTTCTTCCGGCCGTTCCGGGAGGGGGGAAAGCCCTGGCGCAACTTCCCGGAGGAAAGCGCCCATTGGAAGGGACAGCCTTACTTCGTCAGCGAGTACGGGGGCATCTGGTGGAACCCCGGCCAGCGAGACGAGGAGGGCTGGGGCTACGGCAAGCGGCCGGAGTCCGAGGAGGAGTTCTTAGAACGCTATCGTGCTCTGACCGAGACCTTGCTCTTCCATCCCAGGATCTGCGGTTTCTGCTACACCCAGCTTTATGACGTAGAACAGGAGGTCAACGGGCTTTATACCTACGATCGTAGGCCTAAGTTCGATCCGGAAAAGATCCGGGCCATCAACGCCCAGAAGGCAGCTATAGAGGATTAAATGGACGAAAGGTACCTCCTCGGGGTGGATGTGGGTACTACGGCCCTCAAGGTCATCCTCTTCGCACGGAACGGGGAGATAGTAAAGGGGGCCGTGAGGGAATACGAGCTTTCCACCCCCTCCCCACATCATGTAGAATGCGATCCCGAAACGTACTGGGAGTCATTAAGATCTTGCATCCAAGAGGTCCTAAAGGATGTAGCTTTAGAAGATGTGGTGGCTTTGGCGATCTCCAGCCAGGGGGAGACCCTGGTCCCTGTCGACCGGGAAGGGAGCCCCCTAAGGAACGCCATAGTCTGGCTGGACGACAGGGCCGGGGACGAGGCCGAGGAGATAGGTAGGGCCTTTCCGCCGGAGCAGATCTACCGTACCACAGGACAGCCGGAAGTGCTTCCCAACTGGCCTGCATGTAAGATATTATGGCTTAAGAAGAAAGAGCCCTCGGTCTTCAGGAGTGCCCACAAGTTCCTGCTTTTGGAGGATTACCTGATCCTCCGCCTTACGGGCAGGGCGGTCGGGGACTATTCCCTGTACACCTCCTCCCTGATGCTTGACATCGTGAGGAAGGGGTGGTGGGAAGAGATGTTGAAGCTCATAGGAATATCGCAGGACCGTCTTCCCGAGCTGGCCGAGTCCGGGACCTACGTGGGGAGCGTGGCGAACGAGGAGGTGGGGCTGAGCCCGCGCACGGCCGTGGTTACGGGAGGGATGGACCAGGTCTGCGGCATGGTGGGTGTGGGAAATATAGCGCCCGGGATCGTCAGCGAAACTACGGGAGGAGCGCTGGCGATCTGCGCCACCACCGGGAAGCCGATCTTCGACCCCCTAAGGCGTATCCCCTGTCACTATCATGCCCTCAGGGACACATATTTCCTCCTCCCCTGGTGCCAGACGGGAGGGATGGCCCTGAAGTGGTTGAGGGATAACTTCGACTATCCTTCCTACGACGAGATGACGGCTGAAGCCGGGAAGGTCCCCCCGGGCTCCGAGGGCCTGATAGTGCTGCCCCACTTGGCGGGGGCGGGCTCGCCCGATTTCAACCCGAGGGCGAGGGGAGTCTTCTTCGGGGTGGCCCTGTCCACCACCAAGGCCCACTTCGTAAGGGCGACGATGGAGGCGATAGGTTACATGCTGAAGCAGAACGTAGAGGTACTTGAGGGGTTGGGGGTGAAGGTGGAAAGGGTCTACTCCATGGGTGGGGGCTCCAGGTCGCCCCTCTGGAACCAGATAAAGGCGGACATAACGGAGAAACCGATAATCACAGTACAGAACGAGGAGACCGCCTGCTTAGGGGCGGCGATCCTGGCTGGGTTGGGCGTTGGAGCCTTCTCCTCCCTCGAGGAGGCCTGCAGGAAGATGAACAAGGAAAAGGCGAGGTACCTTCCCAGGCAGGAGAACGTCCGGACCTACAGGGAGGCATATAGGAAGTACCTTGAGATCTCCGAGGCTTTACTGCCCCTGTTCTGACCGCTTCCGCCGATCGTATCCTCACCTTGACGGTCTTGCAGTTTCAACTTCCAGGGGAAGGAGACCTCGGCCGTGCATCCCTCCCCAAGGAAGGATATTTTAATAAGCCCCGCAAGGGGCTTTTTTTGTCGGTCTTGACAAAGGCTTCGGGTTATGGTAGATTACAGAAGCCTGAGGAAAGTTGCGATCGGTGGAGATATTTGTTATCTTAATTCGAAGGACCTATGATAAAGAGTATGACGGGGTTCGGCTTCGGGGAGGCGGAGGAGGGAGGGGCCAGGGCCTCTGTGGAGGTCAGGTGTTGGAACCACAGGTTCTGCGATGTGGGGGTGCACCTTCCCAAGGTCCTGGCGAGGTTGGAGCCGGAGGTCGCAGAGCTCGTGAGGGGGAGGATATCCCGGGGAAGGGTGCAGGTTTCGGTGACCTGGGAGGAGGAGAGCGCTGGCACACCTACCGTGGACCTGGAGCTTGCCAGGGCCTACAAGGAGAAGTTGGAGGAGCTTAGGGAAATACTTAAGCTAAAGGGTGAGATAGAGATAGGCCTTATAGCAGGGCTTCCGGAGGTCGTAAGGTGCGAGAGGGAGGAGGTGGACTTAGAAAGGGCGTGGAGGTTGATATCTGAGGCGTGTTCTAAGGCCCTGGAGGAGGCGGATGCGATGAGGGAGAGGGAGGGGAGGAAGCTTGGGGAGTTCCTTTCGGAGAGGCTGGGAACTTTGGAGGAACTGGTGGGCGAGGTGGAGGGCCTCGCCCCACTTCAGGTGGAACGTATAAGGGCGAGGCTTCAGGAGAGAATGAGGGAGATGGAGGTGAAGGTCGACCCCGACAGGATCGCCGTGGAGGCGGCCCTCTTGGCCCAGAGGAGCGATGTGACCGAGGAATGCGTCAGGCTCAGAAGCCACATATCCCAGTTCAGGGATTCCCTAAAGCGGGGAGGTGTGGTGGGCAGGAGGCTGGACTTCCTCCTCCAGGAGATGTACAGGGAGGCCAACACTATAGGGGCTAAGGCTGCGGATGCGAGGATATCCAACCTGGCCGTATCCTTGAAGGAAGGCGTAGAACAACTAAGGGAGCAGGTCCAGAACGTGGAGTAGACGTTATGCCCTTTATAAACGTCGGGTTCGGCAACCTCGTAGCCGTGCACAGGATCGTGGCCATCGTGTCGCCTAACTCCTCCCCCATAAGGAGGCTCAAGGCGATAGCCGAAAGGGATGGGAAGCTGATAGATGCCTCCCAGGGCAGGAAGACAAGGTCGGTTATAGTCTTAGACAGCGACCATGTGGTCCTCTCCGCCATAGGGCCGGAGACGCTCCTTCAGAGGTTGGAGGATGTTTGAGAGGTCCGGGAGGGGGTTCCTGGTGGTCTTCTCCGCGCCCTCGGGCGCGGGCAAGAGCACCATAGTCAGGGAGGTCCTGAGGAGGAAGCCGGTTCCGGGGATGGAGCTTTCGATCTCCGCCACCACCCGGCCCAGAAGGCCCGGGGAGGAGGAGGGAAGGGATTATTATTTCCTCTCCGAGGAGGAGTTCGAAAGCAGGAGGGAAAGGGGGGAGTTCGTGGAATGGGCCGAGGTCCACGGCCACCTCTACGGGACTTTGAGGAGGACGGTGGAGGAAGCCTTAGAGGAAGGTAAGGTGCTGCTTTTAGAGATAGACGTCCAGGGGGCAAGGCAGATAAGGAGGGCTTTCCCTGAGAGCGTTTCGGTGTTCGTAGCTCCCCCCTCCCTCGAGGTCTTGGAGAAGAGGCTGAGGGAGAGGGGGAGGGACCCGGAGGAGGACATAGAAAGGAGGCTCGAAGCGGCCCCGAAGGAGCTTTCGGAGGCAGGATACTACGATTACATAGTGGTCAACGAGGACTTAGAGGAGGCCGTCCGGGCCGTGGAGGCAATCCTCGTGGCAGAGTACCACAGGACCTGTAGGTTCAAGGTAGGAGGGAAGATGGGGTGAGGACGGAGGTGTCCTTAACTTTCAAAGATGGAGGGAGTATGGCCTTGGTCCCCTTAGAGGAGCTGGAGAAGAGCGGGGCGAACCCTTACGAGGTCGCCCTGGCGGCGGCGAAGGAGGCCAGAAGGCTGAACGAGATAAGGAGGTTGAAGCTCATGCAGGGAATAACCGAAGGCGAGGAGATAAGGGAGAAGGTGACGACTTTAGCCTTAAGAAGGATAGCCGAAGGCAAGGCCAAGGTGGCGTACAGGGGGAAGGATGTGGGAGGGTAGGAGGATTCTGGTAGGTGTGACGGGGGGCATAGCGGCCTACAAGGCCGCGGAGCTTATAAGGGCCATAAGGAGGAGGGGGGCGGATGTGAAGGTGGTGATGACCGAGGCTGCGACGAAGTTCGTGTCGCCCCTCACGTTCGAGACCCTTTCGGGGAACGAGGTCTCCTGGAAGCTCTTCCCCGAAAGGAAGTGGGATGTGGGGCACGTGAGGCTCGCCGAGTGGGCAGAGGTCTTAGTCGTGGCCCCTGCGACAGCGAACTTCTTAGGGAAGGCCGCAGGGGGCGTGGCGGACGACCTCCTTACGACCGTGGTCTTAGCTGCGAGGTGTCCCGTGGTGGTGGCCCCGGCCATGGATGCCTTCATGTGGGCCAACCCCGTGGTGCAGGAGAACGTTCGTAAGCTTAAGGATTTGGGATATAAATTTGTAGGGCCTGAGGAGGGGGAGCTCGCCAGCGGGCTTACGGGCAAGGGCAGGCTGGCGGATTTGGGAAGGATCTTGGATGCTATAGGCGAAGCTTTAGAGGATGTAAGACTTCTGGCCGGGAGGAAGGTGTTGGTGACGGCCGGGAGGACCGAGGAGGACATAGATCCCGTAAGGCTCATAACGAACCGCTCCACGGGGAAGATGGGGTACGCCTTGGCCGAGGCGGCGAGGACGATGGGTGCGGAGGTGGTGCTTATAAGCGGACCTACGGACCTCGAGGTGCCGTGGGGAGTCAGGGTGGTGAGGGTCAGGTCCGCCGAGGAGATGAGGGACGCTGTCCTGGAGAATTTCGGTTGGTGCGACGTCCTGGCCATGGCGGCAGCCGTGGCGGACTTCAGGCCTGCCAGGGTCTCCCCTAAGAAGATAAAGAAGGAAGAGGGGCTTGTACTCAAGTTCGAGAGGACCCCGGACATATTGGCCGAGGTGGCCAAGGAAAAAGGGAAAAGGTTCGTATTAGGGTTCGCTGTGGAGACGGAGGACGAGGTGGAGGGGGGGAAGAGGAAATTGAGGGAGAAGAACTTGGACCTTATCGTGGTGAACAACCCTACGGTAGAAGGAGCGGGGTTCGGATGGGATACGAACGTGGCCACTTTGATAGACAGGAACGGAAGGGTGGAGGAGCTTCCGAGGATGTCGAAGAGGGAACTCGCAAGGAGGATATGGAGGAAGGTGGCGGAACTTCTGTGATGGACTGGATAGAAAGCACGAGGAGGCTTCTGGAAGCCCAGAGGGATATGGGGATAAGGGAGTTCTGGGTGAGGTCGGAGGCTTGGGACCCCTGGAAGGTCCTGAGGAGGGAGGTCGAGGGATGTCGGAAGTGCCAGCTCTGGAGGAGCCGGAGGAAGGTGGTGTTCGGGGCCGGGGACACCGAGGCCGGGATCATGTTCGTCGGGGAGGCGCCTGGCGAGGAGGAGGACCTGAGGGGGGAGCCCTTCGTGGGGGCCGCAGGGGAGCTCCTCACGAGGATGATAAGGGCCATAAGGATGGAAAGGAGGGAGGTGTACATAGCCAACGTGCTCAAATGCAGGCCCCCCGGCAACAGGGACCCGCTTCCGGAGGAGATCGAGGCGTGTAAGCCTTATCTTTTTAGGCAGATAGAGCTTGTGAAGCCCAAGGTCATATGTGCGTTGGGAAGGATAGCTGGGGGGACCCTCTTGGGGACGTCCCTTCCCCTCTCCCGGCTCAGGGGGAAGGTCCACTTCGCTCTCGGGACCAAGGTCGTAGTTACGTTCCATCCTGCTGCTTTGCTGCGCAACCCAGGATGGAAGAGGCAGGCGTGGGAGGACATGAAGCTTTTGAGGAGGGAGTACGACGGGCTGGAGCTACGGAGGTGAGGCTATATGGCCAAGGATGAGGTCCTGACCCGTGTTCCGCCCCAGGCCGTGGAGGTCGAGAGGGCGGTCTTAGGGGCCATGCTCTTAGAGAAGGAGGCGATACCCAAGGTACTGGAGATATTGGACGAGGACTGTTTCTACTTAGATTCGCACAGGAAGATATTCTCGGCCATAGTGGACCTCTTCGAGAGGAACGAACCTGCTGACGACCACACCCTCTTGGAGGAGCTCAGGAGGCGCAAGGAGCTGGACAAGGTGGGGGGGGCCGCATATCTGGCCCAGCTCGCCACCGAGGTCGCCACGGCGGCCAACGTCGAGTACCATGCGAAGATAGTTCTAGAGAAGGCCCTCCTGCGGAAGCTTATAACCCTCTGCACGCAGACCATAGAGGAGTGTTACGCAGGGACCGAGGATGTGTTCGACCTCGTGGACAGGGCCGAACAGCGGATCTTCAACATCTCCGCAAGGAGGCTTAAGGGGGGATTCGTGCAGCTCTCCTCGGTCCTGCACGATACCTTCGAAACTATAGAGCGGATGCACCTCAGGCCTGGGGTGAGCCCCGGAGCCGTCCGCACGGGGTTCCACAAGCTCGACGAAATGACGGCGGGCTTCCAGCCCTCCGACCTTATAATAGTCGCAGGGAGGCCTTCCATGGGGAAGACCTCCTTCGTGCTAAATGTCGCCAGGAACGCTGCGGTCGAGCAGAAGGTCCCCGTGGGGATATTCAGCTTAGAGATGGCCGGTTTCCAGCTCGCCCAGAGGCTCCTATGTGCCGAGGCTATGGTGGATTCTCACAAGATACGCACGGGGAGGCTTCCCGACGAGGATTGGAGCAAACTTTCTACCTCGGTGGGGAAGCTCGCCGAGGCTCCCATATTCATAGACGATACCCCTTCCTTGAGCGTGCTGGAGCTGAGGGCCAAGGCCAGGAGGCTCCAGAGCGAGCACGGGGTCGGGATGATAGTAGTGGACTACCTCCAGCTGCTCAGGGGCGTCGGGAGGGCGGAGAACAGGCAGCAGGAGATATCGCAGATATCCAGGGCCTTGAAGGCCTTGGCCAAGGAGCTCAACGTTCCGGTCGTGGCGTGCTCCCAGCTCTCGAGGGCGCCGGAGACCCGTGGGGACGACCACAGGCCGAGGCTCTCCGACCTGAGGGAAAGCGGGAGCTTGGAGCAGGATGCGGACGTGGTCCTCTTCATATATAGGCCGGAGGTGTACAAAAAGAACGATGAATCCCTCAAGGGCAAGGCGGAGATAATAATAGCCAAACAAAGGAACGGCCCCATCGGCACGGTGAACCTGGTCTGGCTCGGCCAGTACTCCAAGTTCGAGAACCCATATTTAGAGGAAGATGAAGGAGCACCGTTCTGAAGGACTCATCGTCCCCCCTCGCAGGGTGGCGATGGACCTTAAGGCCAAGGACAGCTTCCGGGCCATAAGGGAGCTTTGTGAACTTCTGGAAGATGACCCGGAGGTTTCGGACATAAGGGCACTTCGTTCGGCCTTGATAAAGAGGGAAAAGGTAGAATCCACCGCCGTGGGAGGTGGAGTCGCAGTGCCGCACGCCCACAGCGAGGGGGTGAGGTCCTTGATAGTTTGTTTGGGGATTTCGAAGGAGGGGATAGAGTTCTATTCCACCGACGGCGGGCCGGTACACACAGTGGCCATGGTGTGCGCTCCCGACAGGAACTTCGAGGATTACCTCGGGTGTATAGGGAGGTTAACTAAGATCTTGGGGAGAAAGGACATAAGGGAAGCACTGTTGAAGGCAAGGGACCCGGAGGAGGTGACGGAGGTGCTCAAGCTGAGGAAGGAGGGAAGGTGTACCGCATAGCCGTCATACCTGGGGACGGTACGGGGCCAGAGGTGGTGAGGGAGGGTCTCAAGGCCCTCGAGGCAGTGTCCGAGAAGGTTGGGTTCAAGTACGAGGCCGTGGAGTACGACTTCGGGGGGGAGAGGTACTTGAGGACCGGAGAGACGCTTCCGGATTCGGCCTTGGATGAACTCAGGAGGTTCGACGCCATCTTCTTAGGTGCCATAGGGCATCCGGAAGTGAAGCCTGGGATACTGGAGAAGGGGATACTTCTGAAGCTCAGGTTCGAGCTGGACCTATATATAAACTTAAGGCCCGTGAAGCTCTATCCAGGGGTGTACACCCCCATCAAGGACAAGGGACCGGAGGATATAGATTTCGTCGTGGTCAGGGAGAACACCGAAGGACTCTACGCAGGCACCGGGGGGTTCCTGAGGAAGGGGACCCCCGACGAGGTAGCCATACAAACATCGGTGAACACCAGGAAGGGCGTCGAAAGGTGCGTGAGGTTCGCGTACGAATATACGAGGAGGAGGAACAAGAAGAGGAAGCTCACGCTCTGTGGGAAGACCAACGTGCTGACGTATGCCTTCGACCTTTGGGAGAGGACCTTCAGGGAGGTGGGGAGGGAGTACCCCGACATACAGCAGGACTACGCACATGTCGATGCCATAACCATGTGGATGGTGAAGAACCCTGAATATTTCGACGTCATAGTTACCGACAACATGTTCGGCGACATAATAACGGACTTGGGGGCTATGATACAGGGAGGTATGGGGATAGCAGCAGGAGGAAATCTGAACCCTCAGGAGCACATAGGGATGTTCGAACCCATAGGGGGTTCGGCGCCCAAGTACGCCGGAAAGGGTATGATAAACCCCTTGGCCGCCATCTCGGCCGTCCAGATGATGTTGGACTTCTTGGGGGAGGAGGAAGGCTCCGAGGTCCTGGAGAGGGCCGTGGCGAGCGTGGCAGGAACGTTGAAGAGCTTGGCCGCCGGGAGGATGGGCTACTCCACGAGCGAGGTGGGGGACCTGGTGGTGAGGGCGGTGGAGGAGGGGTGATGATAAGGTCGTGTATAGGGGAGGGGTGGAGGGCCTTCAGGAGGTACCCCGGGCCATTGATAGGGGCGTTCCTGGTGGCGACCGTCTTACAGGTCCTCATCGCCCTTCCGGGGGCCGGAAGCACCGAGGAAAGGCAGATGTTGGTCACCATCGTTGCCTTAGCCCTCGCAGGTCCCTTGGAGGCGGGCCAGGCCTGGGTGGTGCTCAAGGGGGTGAGGGGGAGGGGACCGAGGGTGGGGGACCTATTCCAGGGCTTCAGGAGGTTCGGGGATGCCCTTCTGGCGTACGTCCTGACGTCGCTCATAATCCTCGTGGGGTTGCTCTTGGCCGTGGTGCCGGGGGTGCTGTTTTGGTTGAAGTACTCAGTCGTCTTCTATGCCCTCATGGACCAGAGGCTTTCCGGAAGGGAAGCCATGAGGGAAAGTGCGAGGCTCACCAAGGGGCACAGGGGGAAGATATTCCTCTTAGGTCTGACGCTCCTCGGGTTGAACATCTTAGGTGCCGCAGCTTTCCTCGTGGGCCTTCTGGTCACGGTGCCGGTCTCCTACGCCTCGATGGCGGCCCTCTACGGAAGGCTCAAGGAGGAGAAAAGGTTAAGCGTTTAAGAGAGCGATAAAGAGAGCCTTCCTAGTTATTAGTAACTCTTGACAGGGGGTCAACCGATGGTAAAGCTTAAGAAAAGACCTGACGAATTGAAGGGGGAACTCACCCCCAGTTTAGAGGTCTGTGTGAGGCACTACTTAGGTGAGCCCACGTCCTCTCCGTTGGCAAATCCCTTCTATTTCTTTGAAAACACCCTTCTTAGGGGACCCCTCGAGTTCTTCGTGAGGAACGTCACAGAAGGCCTGACGAGAAACGGCCCTACGGTCCTACCGCTCAGGATAGGCTTCGGCTTCGGGAAGACACATGCCCAGATTCTTCTGCTTCATGCCTTCCTCGGCTCGGATAGACTTTCTTCCGAAGCTAAGGATACCCTAAGGGAAGTAGGATGGGATGAGTCTTTAGCTCAAAAAGTCCTTGTACTTCCTTTAGATTTCTTCAACCTCGAACCACCGTTCCCTCGCTTGGCTGAGGTCGTACGGGCATATGCCGATGGAGGGACGAGCTTTCACAGAAGCTCCCAGATAGCCGAAAAGGTGGGAGAGCATTCCAGCGCCCTCCTCAGCGGCTTTTTGGAGTCCGATAAGTTCGCTGACATTATAGCTAACATCGCTTCAGAAACGAAATCGTGCTTGCTCGTGATGATCGACGAATTTGGCTACGGTTTCGTGAAGCGGGCACAGAGGTATTTGGAAGCCAAGGAGCACGGCAAACCCCTTGAGGAAGAGCTCCTGAACCAAGCCGTCTGGCTGGCCTCCTTTTTGACATCCCTAAGTGAGCTTAGCAATCGCCAGGGGATTCCTCTGATCGTCGTCTATGCGTGGGCTGAACAGGACGCTGAGACCTTGAGGCTTTTCGCAGCCAAGGATGAAACTATAAGTAATGTCTTAGAAACGGTGAGGCTCTATTTAGATGAGGGGGGAGCACAATTCATGTTGTCTCATGTAAGGACTGCCATCATGTGGGAGATGCTGTGCAAGGGCATCCCCCAGATGCTGTTGACGATCATAGCCAGCTGTGCCAGCAAAGTGC
>QNCW01000064.1 GCA_003645885.1 Candidatus Latescibacterota bacterium
GTTCAACCGTCTCTTGCTTTTGGCTCCGGGGCATCTTCCACCTCCTGCTTTGGGGTTTAGGTGTAAAGATACCCCAAAGGATTCCTCTGGAAAAGTCACACCCGTTGCGGTGTACTGAGTCTTGATGAGGAGCTTGTTGTGAGAGCGTTGGAGAAAGCACTTGAGCATTCCAAGCCCAAGATTCACCATTCTGATCATGGGATACAGTATCTTTCGGATAGATATGTTTCTCTTCTTAGAGATGCAGGGGTAGAGATATCCATGGCAGGCAAGGGGAGGGCATGGGAGAATAGCTATGCAGAAAGGTTCATTAGGACCCTTAAGGAGGAGGAAGTTTATCTTCATGAGTATGAAGACATTCATGATGCTCGTGTTCATATAGAGAGATTTATTGAAGATGTCTACATGCGCAGGAGGGTTCATTCTTCCTTGGGGTATCTCACTCCTGCTGAGTTTGAGGAGAAGGTGTTGCATTTATGAGCCGAATTTTTGTCCAAAATATGGGGTGCACTTCAAAACCGTCGGATATACCCTCTTGGCTACATAAAGCCCTGCGTTCGGAACTATCACAACGAACAACACCCAACACACCAAAAGCAAAGCCAAGCAAGTGGAACGACGGGAGGTCCTGGAAGAAAACAGAAGCCCCAAAAGGAAGAAAGCGGAAACATAGACAAGACAAAACAGAAACATAAGACCTATCCTTCCGAAGTCTCCCACCTTGAGGCTCACAGTAGGCGAAAGCTCCATGACTATCAAGGCTGTAACGAAGCTGAGCAACAGGGGGATGGAGAGACAGGCTATCCCTGCTATGTATTTCCCCAAAAGGACCTTGTCCCTCGGCACGGGGTTAGAAAGCACAAGCCTCAATGTCCCCATCTCCTTTTCCCCGACAACTGCATCGTATGCGAAAAGGATAGCCAACAGGCTCAGCACAACCGCTACGACTGTAACTAAATCCAATGTCGGGAAGACCGCCATATATGGGTTCTGCTTAGTCTCCTCTGCGGCATATGTGGGGACCTCCCCCCAGTATATCCTGACCGTGGTTCCGAACCTCCTCTCAACCCCCCGGTTGAATATGCTCAGAACCTCGGGCCTTCTGTCTATCCTCGGCTGGAGGGCGGACCAGACGTGGATGTTTTTAAGTTCGTCTTTGTGCTTCTGGACATCTATGTTGTATGCCTCAAGCCTCCTTTCGTAGTCTTTGGTGAGCACGAATGTGCTTAAGCTCACAAGTCCTATGCAGAGCACGAGCCCTGCTCCGAACCTGAAGGTCTGAAGGTGCGACAGAAACTCCCTTTTGGCTATCGTCCAGAGCATCTCGACCTCCTTGACAACTGGTCTCAAAGGGCTTATCTTCTACAAGACACCGGTCACAGAAAGCGAGGTGAAGGTATGCAAGCTTCTATCATCTCCCAGATCGAGGAACGGCTTCGACAACTACCTCCTGAGAAGTTATCTGTAGTTCTAGACTTCGTTTCCTATCTGGCTGAAAGACAGTTAGCCTCGGAATCGTTCCAGACTATGGTAGCTTCGGAGTCCGTGCTGAGTCGGGACTGGGAAAGACCCGAGGAAGAGGAAGCATGGGCACATTTGTGAAAGGTGATGTCGTTGTCGTTCCGTTTCCCTTTTCGGATTTAAGTACGGCAAAGCGACGCCCAGCGTTAGTTGTAGCAACTCTGACGGGTGACGATGTAATCCTTTGTCAGATCACAAGCCGTGCTGTCACGGATAACTATGCTATTCCTATAACAGATAATGACTTCTCAACAGGAAGCCTTCGTCGGGACAGCAACGTGCGTCCGAACCGCCTATTTACGGCGGATTCCAGGATCATTCTCTATCGGGCCGGTACGTTAAATCCTTCCAAGATGAAGGAAGTTATTGCCAAGATAGTTCAAATTATCACCTCCTGAAGGTTTGGACTTCCTTAGGGAATAATGACTTGATCAATCCACTCCCCATCCCCTCATATACTCCAGATAGACCTTTTCCAAGTCCACCTCCTCCAACTCCTCCCTGTCCAAAACCATCACAAGCCTGCCCTGCTTCATTATACCTACCCTATCCCCTACCTCCTTCGCCCTGAATATGTCATGAGTGGACATGAAGATCGCCTTGCCCTCATCTCTCAACACCTTCAGCATATCAAGAAAATCCTGCGCACCCCTGGGGTCCAATCCCGATGTGGGCTCATCCAAGATTATCGCAGGCGTGTCCTTCATCATGACTATCGCAAGTCCTACCCTCTGACGCATACCCTTGGAAAACTTCTTCACCTTGGTGTCGAACGCCCACTCGGGAAGCCCCACCCTCCTCAGACAATCCCTGTATTCCTTCTTGGAGACATCCCTTCTCCCGGAAAGCTTGGTGAAAAAGTCGAGGTTCTGGATAGCCGTGAAGTTCCCGTAAAGCTGCACAACCTCCCCAAGGTAGGCAACATACTTTTTTGCCTCCAGAGGGTCCTTGTTCACATCAATGCCGTTGATAAGTGCCCTTCCCGATGTAGGTTCTATGAAGTTGAGGAAGAGGTTGATGGTAGTTGTCTTACCTGCACCGTTTGCTCCGAGCATGCAGAAGATCTCTCCTGGTTTGACCTCAAGGCACAGGTGGTCGAGGCCCACAACACCGTTCTCGTATACCTTGGTAAGCTGGTCCGCTACTATCATGACTCCCTCCTCGTGGATAGGCTCGTCTTTGACCGTCCCTTTTCAAGAAGGTAGCGACATCCGTGCCAACACTTCCCCAAAAAATGGAAGAGCCACTTGATCCACTCAAGTGGCTGATCAGTAAGAAATTACAACTTGGCCCCTTCGGTTCCGAGGACCTCGGGACGTCCGGTATCGTCTAATTTTTAGATTGAAAAATTCTATCTCGCCCCGGGCCCCGTCCCTCAAGCGTCCGAGCTGTCCAACTTTTAGACAGCAACCGTCTAAAAGTTGGACGTGGGACCTCGTTCACTCTATCCCATAGGCCGCCATCTTGTTGAGGAGGGTCTGACGGCTTATCCCAAGCCTTTTGGCGGCCCTGGTCTTGTTGCCTCCCTCCTCCCGAAGGACCTTCTGGATGAGCCTCTTCTCCACATCCTCCACGGCCTCCTTAAGCCCCACATCCTTCCCTACCATCCGTCCGGCGCCCCTTATCCTCTCCGGAAGGTCGTCTGGGGTTATGATACCTTCTTCGGCCATGATCATGGCATTTTGAATGATATTTTCCAACTCCCTGACGTTGCCAGGCCAATCGTACCCCAAAAGCAATCCCATGGCCTCCTCACTCACCCCTACCACTTGCGTCCCCAAAATACCGTTATACTTCCCAACAAAATGCTCAACGAGCAAAGGTATGTCCTCCCTCCTCTCCCTGAGGGGAGGAACATGTATAGGAAACACATTCAACCTGTAATACAACTCCTCCTTGAACCTTCCCTGCCTCACCATCTCCAAAGGGTCCTGGCTCGTGGCACATACTATCCTCACATCAACCTTGACACTACCCTTACCCCCTAACCTCGTTATCTCCCTCTCCTGTATGGCCCTCAGTAACTTCAACTGAGCCTGAGGGGATAGGTAACAAACCTCGTCCAGAAAGAGCGTACCTCCGTCCGCCTCCTCGAACTTGCCCACCTTGCGCCCCTTGGCATCGGTGAAAGCTCCCCTCTCGTGACCAAAAAGCTCGCTCTCTATCAATCCCTCTGGTATGGCACTGCAGTTTATCGCCACAAACTTGCCTCCCCTACCACTGTGACGGTGTATCGCCTTGGCTATCAGCTCCTTGCCTGTCCCCGTCTCACCCGTTATCAAAACCGTCACATCCCTCGGAGCTGCCCTCAATACCAGATCGAACACCTCCCTCATGCAGGAACTTACACCTACTATCTCGTCGAGACCATACCTCTGGTCGAGCTTTCCCTTGAGGACCTCCACCTGACCCCTCAACCTCACCTCCTCTAAGGCCCTCTCTATCCTCATCAGAAGATCGTCGTTCTTGAAGGGCTTGGTTATGTAGTCGTATGCCCCCTTCTTCATGGCCTCCACAGCCGAGTCTACGCTCCCGTATGCTGTTATGAATATGACCTTGCAGTCGGGAAGGAACTTGAACACTTCGGTCATGGCATCTATCCCGCTCATGTCGGGCATCACGAGGTCCATCACAACAACCTGTGGCCTGAACCTTCTTGAGGTCTCCACTGCAGCTCTGCCGCAGTCTGCCTCCTCTACTTCGAACCCCTTGTCCTCTAAGAACACCTTCAATATCTTCCTCATCCTATCCTCGTCGTCTACTATCAATACCCTCTCCATACGACCTCCTCACAGCTCTATCCTGACCGTGGTCCCCTTGCCGGGCTCGCTCTCTATGTCCATCTCCCCGCCGTGGCTCCTCACTATGCTGTAGGATATGGGCAACCCCAGGCCGGTCCCGTCGGACTTGGTGGTGTAGAAGGGGTCGAAGGCCCTCTCCAACTGTTCGGGGGACATCCCGACCCCAGTGTCCTCGAACTCTATCCTGAGGCTGCGCCCCTCCGGCAGGAGCCCTCCCACCTTCGAGAGCCTTATCCTCAACTTTCCCCCCTCAGGCATGGCCTGGATAGCGTTTATGGCAACGTTGAGGAACACCTGTTTCATCTGGGATGGGTCGACGTCCGCCCTGTCGTCGTCGGTGAGGAACTCCGTCTCTATCTCAACGTTGACCTTCTTGGCCGTGGTCCGGAGGAGCAGGGCGGTCTGCTCCAGAAGCTCCCTTATGCTCACCCTCTCCTTCTTAGGCTCGGCGGGCCTTGCGAAGGATAGTAGCCCTTCGACTATCCTGTCTATCCTCTCCACCTCCTCCAAAAGCTCCTCCGCCATCTCCTTAGCCTTATGCTCCGGCGGCAGGGTCTGGTTTATGTACTGGATCGTGCTGGATATGGTGGCGAGGGGGTTCCTGATCTCGTGGGCCGCACCTGCGGCGAGTTGACCTACCGTCGCCAACCTCTCCGCCCTGTAGAGCCTCCTGAGCCTGAGCTTCTGCCCCTCGTAGAGCAGGGAGTTCTCCAGGGCCAGGCCTGCCTGGAAGGAGAGTCCTTCGAGGAGCTTGAAGTTCCTGAGCACCTCGTCATCGCCCCCCGCTATGAGGGCCATCCCCACCAGCCTGTTCATGGCGCTGAACGGGAGACAGAACTTCACCCCGAGCCCCTCCAGGACCTCCCTCTCCCGGTCCGATAGGTACCCTACGACCTCCTCGTCCCTCTCCACGGAAAGTATCGTCTGGTTCCTCCTGAGCCATCCGGCCAGCCTCCCCTTAGCCTCGAACGCCACCTTGTCCAGGAGTTCCCCCCAGGCCCCCGTCCTCCCCCTCAGCACGAACCTCTCCCCGTCCGGGTCCCTGAGAAACAGGGCCACCTTCCTGGTCCCGAAGATGTCGCATATGTGCCCTATCACCGAACTTTGAAGCTGTGCTGGGTCCCATATAAGCTCCAAGGACCGGGTGAGCTCCTCCAACCTTAAGTCCCTCATCCTTTCCTTCCTCACATCTGCCGGGCGGACGAGTGCGAGGAGGAACAAAGACGCACCGAGTCCGGCCAGGAGCGAGGCAGGCCAGCTCAACCCAGCTCCCCCGAGGACCGCCGAGGTCAGTACGCCCGCAGAGCATATCCCCATAAGTCGCCTCATGGCTTTCTCCCCCTGTACCACTAAAAGATAAGCAATTTTTCCCGACTTCGGAAGCGTTCTCACTTGAAATTTTCCTCCATAATTTGTATATTTTAGGCGTGGCGGTGTAGCTCAGTTGGTCAGAGCAGCGGAATCATAATCCGCGTGTCGGGGGTTCGAGTCCCTCCACCGCCAATATTTTTATTACGAGGGATGGACCTATGGAGAAGATAGTGAAGAAGGGTCTGACCTTCGACGACGTATATCTGATACCCGCCCGCTCCTCGGTCCTTCCTAAGGATGTGGACGTCTCCACACGCCTCACCCGTAACATCCGCCTCAACATCCCCTTGGTCAGCGCAGCCATGGACACGGTCACAGAGTCCCGGATGGCCATAGCTATAGCAAGGGAAGGAGGCATAGGGATAATACACAGGAACATGTCGGTGGAGGAACAGGCGGGCGAGGTGGAGAAGGTCAAACGCTCGGAAAGCGGGATGATAACCGATCCCATCACCCTGCCCCCCACGGCCAAGGTACGCCAGGCGTTGAACGTGATGCAGCGCTATCATATCTCGGGCGTGCCCATAGTGGAGGACGGAAAGCTGGTGGGCATCCTCACCAACAGGGACCTCCGCTTCGAAAAGAACTTGGACCAGCCCGTTTCCGCCGTGATGACGAGGAAGGTCATAACTGCCAAGGAAGGCATATCGTTGGACGATGCCGTGGACATCCTACACCGACACAGGATAGAGAAGCTCCCGGTGGTGGATGAAGAGGGTAACCTCAAGGGGTTAATAACTGTAAAGGACATAGAGAAGAGGACCCAGTTCCCGAACGCCTGCAAGGATGAGATGGGGAGGCTGAGGGTCGGGGCCGCCGTGGGGGTGGGACCGGACCTTAAGGAGAGGACGGCGGCCCTGGTGGAGCGGGGGGTGGACGTGGTCGTCATAGACTCGGCCCACGGCCATTCCGAGGGGGTTCTGAGGGCCGTGGAATGGTTCAAGTCCGAATATCCGGACGTGGACCTTATAGCTGGGAACGTGGTCACCGCCGAGGGGACCAGGGACCTTATAGAGGCCGGAGCGGACGCCGTTAAGGTTGGGATAGGCCCGTCGGCCATATGCACCACCAGGGTGGTCACGGGGGTCGGGGTGCCCCAGGTAACGGCGATATACGAATGCTCAAGGGAGGCGGACAAGTACGACATCCCCATAATAGCGGACGGAGGCATAACCCAATCCGGCGACATAACCAAGGCCTTGGCCGCCGGGGCGAGCTCCGTCATGATAGGCTACCTTTTCGCCGGAACCGAGGAGAGCCCAGGGGAGACCGTGATATATCACGGAAGGACCTTCAAGGTATACAGGGGTATGGGCTCCCTCGAGGCCATGGAGAGGGGAAGCAGGGACAGGTACTTCCAGGAGGGCGTGGAGCCCTCCAAGCTCGTGCCCGAGGGGGTGGAAGGGAGGGTGCCCTACAAGGGCTCGCTTTCGGGTTTCGTGTACCAGCTCATAGGAGGCCTCAAAGCCGGGATGGGATACTGTGGGGCGAGGAACATAGAGGAACTTCGCCGCAACGCCCGCTTCGTGGAGGTGACCTCTGCGGGCGTGAGGGAGAGCCACCCTCACGACATCATAATCACCAAGGAGGCCCCCAACTATCGTTTGGAGTGAAAGGAGAACTTATGGTAAGCTCGGAATTTATCCCTAAGTTCGGCCTGGCGAGGGAGGCCGAGACCAAAATTTTGCTGCTCGTCGTAGACGGGGTAGGAGGTCTGCCACACCCGGATACCGGCCTCACCGAGCTTGAGACGGCGGACACTCCCAACTTGGACGAGGTAGCGGGGAAGGGTATCTGCGGCCTTGTGGACCCCATCGCAAGGGGCATAGCTCCGGGAAGCGGGGTGGCCCACCTGGCCCTGTTCGGATACGATCCCGTAAAGCATCCCGTGGGGAGGGGGGCGGTGGCGGCCTTCGGGATAGGGCTGGACCCAGCTCCCGAGGACCTGGCCGTGCGGATGAACTTCGCCACGGAAAGGGACGGGGTCGTGGTGGACAGGAGGGCGGGACGCCTCCCCGACGAACTTAACGATAAACTCTGCGAGTTCCTGAGGGAGAGGATCAAGATCGAAGGGGTATCCTTCACCCTGAGGAGGGTGAAGGACTACAGGGCCGTCGTCGTTTTCAGGGCCGAGGGGCTGTCGGACGAACTTTCGGACGCGGACCCGGGAAGGGTCGGCCTCCCACCTCCCTTCGTAAGCCCCAAATCCCCGAAGGCAGAACGGTCTGCACAGATAGCCAACGAGTTCCTGCGACAGGCAAGGGAGCTCCTCAAGACCCCCGAGGCCCGGAGCATAGTCGGGGACCCCGAAAGGGCCAACACCGTGCTCATGAGAGGGTTCGCACATCCCTCCTACCTTCCCCCGTTCGGTGAGGTCTACAAGCTCAGGGCCGGGGCCATAGCAACCTATCCGGATTACCTTGGTGTGGCCAAGATGGTGGGGATGGACATCCTGGACACAGGAGACACAGTCGCCGAAGAGGTCGAGACCTTGAAGAGGTACTGGGACGATTACGACTTCTTCTTCTTCCACGTGAAGAAGACCGACAGCGCTGGGGAGGACGGGGATTTCCTCAAGAAGGTCCATCTCATAGAGGAGGTGGATTCCTTCGTGCCCGGGCTCCTCTCCCTAAAGCCGGACGTTTTTGTGGTCACGGGCGACCACTCCACGCCCGCCCTCTTCAAGGCCCACAGTTGGCATCCCGTTCCCGTGGCCCTCATGAGCCGTTGGAGCCGCAGGGACGACGCCTCTGCCTTCTCGGAGAGGGAGTGCGCCAAGGGCTCCCTCGGCCGGTTCCCGGCCACCGAGCTTATGGCCCTCATGCTCGCCCACGCTGGACGCTTGGCGAGGTTCGGGGCCTGACCACATGAGCCGACCGAGGTCGCTGTAACCATCCCGTCCTGACATCGAGAAGGTCCTCCCGTTGCCCTCTTCCCCAAAATCTCTTGACAAGGAAGGGGATTTTCTTTATTTTGCTTTTCTGTCCCGTTCGTAGAGGGACGGAAGAAAGGCGCACGTAGTTCGGCCGAAAACTTTGTGACGGAGGTCACGGAACACTTGATACGTCTGGATATCTTTTGCAAAAAGAAATTTCGAAGCGGATGTGCCCCTTCCTCGGGAGGTAAGCCATGATAATCACCCAGACGCCGTTGCGCATAAGCTTGGCGGGAGGGGGGACGGATCTGGAGGCGTTCTACAGGTACGAGGACGGGATGGTGCTGAACATGGCCATAGACAAATACGTCTATGTGATAGTAAAGGAGCGGTTCGACGACAAGATCTACATCAACTATTCCCGCAAGGAGATAGTTGACTCAGTGGACGAGATCCAACACGAACTCGTCCGCGAGGCCATGAGGAAGACGGGGGTCGAGAAGGGCGTCGAGATAACGACCTTAGCGGATATCCCCTCCGAAGGCTCCGGGCTCGGCTCCTCGAGCAGCATAACCGTGGGACTTTTGAACGCCCTCTACATGTACCAAGGGGAGCAGGTCTCTCCGGAGAGGTTGGCTGAGGAGGCGTGCGAGATAGAGATAGATATATGCGGTAAGCCGATAGGCAAGCAGGACCAGTACATAGCTGCTTACGGAGGCATAAGGCTCTTCACCTTCCGCAGGGACGGGACGGTCGAGGTGGAGAAGATAGGGCTTCCGGACGATAAGTTCCGCAAGCTCGGCTCGAACCTCCTCCTGTTCTTCACGAACCGCACGAGGAAGGCCGAGACCATCCTCAGGAAGCAGAAGGAGAACACTTCAAAAAAGCTCGACATCCTCCGGGAGATGAAGGGCCTGGTGTCCGATGCCAAGGAGGCCATATTAAATCACGGTTTCGACGACATAGGTCCGATCCTGCACGAAGGATGGAAGCTGAAAAGACAGCTCGCCGAGGGCATAAGCGACCCGGAGTTGGACTCCATCTACGAGATCGCCTTGGAGGCCGGGGCCACGGGAGGGAAGATATCGGGGGCAGGAGGTGGAGGTTTCCTCCTCCTCTACGTCCCGAGGCACAAGCATGACGAAGTCCGGAAGGTTATGGAGGAGATAGGGCTAAGGGAACTTCCTTTTATGCTGGAGAGGGACGGGAGCAAGGTTATATTCAACATAAGGAGGTATCCGACCAAGTAGGGGGGGCGATGTTCGCAAGTTACTTCGAAGAGGTCAAAGGGATCTGCGTTAGGATGGACCAGAGGCCTGTGGAGGAGATGATAGAGGTCTTCCTGAGGGCGTACGAGGAGGGGAGGAGGATATTCTTCTTCGGGAACGGGGGAAGCGCTGCCACCGCCTCCCACTTTTGCGAGGACCTCGGCAAGGGTACACTTCCTTCGCCGGAGGCCGGAGGCAGGATTAAGGCCATAAGCCTCACCGACAACACCCCCTACATCACGGCATGGGCCAACGACGAGGGGTACGAGGTCATATTCGAGCAACAGCTCGCCAACCTCGCCGAACCTGGGGATGTGACCGTGGCCATAAGTGGTTCGGGGAACAGTCCAAATGTGCTAAGAGCTACGGATTATGCGAATAAAAACGGCCTTTTTACTATAGGTATGACGGGATACGACGGAGGGAGGCTGGGCAAGATTGTGAAGATCAACGTCCATGTCCCATCCTTCGATATGGGCCTGGTGGAGGGGGTGCACCTCTTGTTGGTGCACTACGTCGTGGACAGGGTAAGGGAAAAGCTCGCACGATGAGTTGGAACTTCCCCTCACGCTTCTACTTCATAACCCACAGGCCAAGCTCGGAAAACGGTATACTGAAGGACGTGATGGAGGCCCTCGAGGCGGGGGTGAGGATCGTCCAGTACAGGGAAAAGGAACTCCCTTTAAGGAGGCAGATAGAGGAGGCCCGGGAGGTCCTGAAGCTCTGCAGGAAGTTCGGAGCGACTTTCATCGTGAACGACAGGGTCGACCTCGCCCTGGCCGTGGGTGCCGACGGCGTGCACTTGGGTCCCGAAGATATGCCGCCGGAGCTCGCAAGGAGGATATTGGGGGAGGGGAAGCTCGTGGGCGTATCGGCAGGGAGCGTCCAGGA
>QNCW01000065.1 GCA_003645885.1 Candidatus Latescibacterota bacterium
CTCCTATGCGGCACCCTCCAGCTCCTCCAAGAGGGAATACGCCAAAAGGGGGACCATAACTTCGTGATGTCCTACGAAGGCGTAACCCTTCCCCCCCGTCCTCGTGGGACGGTCCAAGATGTTGGCCCTGGGCCGGTAATGCTGGATCATGTCGAAGTTGGCCGTCGTGAAGTTCCTCACATCGTGTCCGAGGTTCCTGGCCACGGTGAGGGCCTTAAGGAAGACCTCGGGCAGGATCACGGCCGAGCCCAAGTTTATGTAGACCCCCCCCTCCAAGCTCGCCACAACCGAGCAGAATATCCTGAAGTCGGTGTAGGTGGCCCTCCCCACGGCCCCCCCGTCGCAGGATGGATGTTGGTGGACTACGTCCGTGCCTATGGCCACATGGACGGTCGTCGTCACACCCTTCCTGTAAGCGTTCCAGAGGAGGCTGTACTCCCGAAAGGGGAGGCCCTCTTCATCTATCTTCCTTCCCAAGGCTCCCCCGAACCCCCCGGAAGCTTCCTTTGCAGCTGAGTTGAGGAAATCGGCCGTCTCCTCGGCCATACCGAAGCTTCCGTCCTCCAGGCCCCGGGCCACATCTTCTGAAGTCCCTCCTACCATGGCCACCTCAACATCGTGTATGGCCGCAGCTCCGTTCATGGCCAGGGCGGTTATCGCCCCCCTCGCCATAAGCTCCGAGAGCACCGGCCCCATGCCGGTCTTCACAACATGTCCGCCGAGCCCCACCACCACGGTCCTCCCACACCTTACGGCATCTGCCATCCTTCCCACGAACTCCCTGAACTCCCTCCCCACGAGTATATCGGGAAGAGAGCTTATGAAATCCCGGAACGAAGCTCCAGGCCTCGGAGGTCGGGCGAAGTCTTCGACCTGGACTTTATGCTTCCTGTCCCGTAGGGATATCGTGCGCACATCCAACGAGATGGGTTCGAACCTCAAGTCCCGAGCCTCCTCTTGCTCACCTCCTTCATGGACCGTTCTGCCCTCATCCCGCCCCTCACCATGGCCTCCTCCACCATCCTGTAGAACCTCTCCCTCTCCCTCCCCTTGACAGCAGCGAGCTCGTGGGCCTCGGAAAGGGCGACCGGGTATCCCCTCCCCTTCCTGGCCTGGTCCAGGACGCATGCGTGCACGAGCTTAAGGAGAGCAGGGTCTCCGGCCACCCAGGGGGGAACCTCCACCCTCGCCACCTCCCAGCCGGTGTTCAGGTAGAAGAAGCTCACCTTTCCCGAGCTGAACAAGGGCGAACGTTCCCCTTCCCCGAGGACCCTGGCGAAGAGGGCCCTGTCCGGGACGCCGTCCATCTCCTCACAGGGCCTTCCATCGCAGGAGGGACAATCCGGGGGGTCCTTCGGGCAGAGGGCGAGCCTCAGAAGTCCTGTGACCTCCCTTCCCCCAGGGTAGCTGGTGTACCCCGCCACCGGGACCTTAAGCTCCCTGAGCTCATCCATGGCCGAGTCCAGCCTCGTACTCCATGCGGGGAACTCCTCCAGCCCAAGTATACGCAGGGGGCCATCTACGAGGGCCAGGGCGGTCCTCTCCGGAGGTAGGGAACCCGCCATATCGGCCAGGGCCTCCCTCTCCATAACGGAACGGAGGAGCGATACGACCTCCTGGGAGGCCGGACTCCCTCCGGGATGGACCTCCTCTTCCCTGAAGAACAGATAGGGCCTGCCCTCGAGGGTCGGCCTCTCGCCGGTTCCGTAGTGGAGGGCGACCCTTCCTATGTTTATGAGGTAGCAGAAGGAGACCTCGTGCCTGTCGGGGTATATCTGGGAACCGTCGGCCGCCAGGACCGAAAGTTCCTCGGGCCCCTCCGGGACCTCCCTCGGCTCCAGGTCCTCCAAGGGGAGGGCCACGGGCCAAGGTACGGAATCCGCCTTTTGCGCCAAAGTTCCCAACCTCCCCCCGAGGTCCCCCCAGATCCCCAAGGCCACGCTCGTCCTGGCGAGGACCTTCCTCCTCCCCTCCTCCCCCTCCCTCAACATCTCCCCTATCTGTCTGGCTACCTCCCCCCAGTTCAGCAGAGGAACCTCCTTACAAGCTCTCCCGCCCTAAGGACTTCCACCACCTCCATCTTCAGCAGCCCTCACGGATAGGCCGTTCCTCATGAGGAGGGCGGACGTCACCCCCACGCCCGGCACCTCCCTCCCCTCGACCCAGACGACCCTCACCCCGCAGGAGGGGCTCTTGTCCTTGAAGACGACCTCCCTTACCCCGAGCAGACGGGCTATGCGCAGGACCTCCTCCGCACCTCTGAGGAAGAAGTCCGTCACATCCACTCCCTCCTCGGAGACCACCCTCGCCCTTCCGTCGAGCACGTCCTCCCCGTCCCCCCCTACGAACTCGGCCCTGGGCCTCGGGGTGGGGAGGCCTCCGAGCTGTTCGGGACAGACCGGCACTGCCCGTCCTCCCAGAATTTCCAACACCTTCGGGTCCTCCCTGCTTTCCCCGTCGTACCTGCACCTCACCCCGACCAGGCATGCGCTCACGATGTACACCCTCCCCTCCTCAGAACTATCTCCCTCTCGCTCGTCCCGAGCCTTCTGAGATGGACCCAGATCGCTTCCTCAGGCCAGAGGGGACCGGCCCTTTCGGGCCATTCCACAAGGCAGACCCCTTCCCCGTAGAAGTAATCCTCGTAACCTATCTCCTCCAGCTCCCTGAAGTCCTCTATCCTGTATAGGTCCATGTGGTAGACCTTGAACTTTCCCTCGTACTCCTGGACTATCACGAAGGATGGGCTGGTGACCCACTCCTCCACACCGAGGCCCCTGCATATCCCCTGGGCCAGGACGGTCTTGCCGGAACCTACATCCCCGAAGAGTCCGAGCAGGTCCCCAGGGGAGAGGCCCTCCGCTATCTCCTCCCCGACCTTCCTGGTCTCCTCCGGACAGGATGTACGCCACACCTTCCTCATCTCGGCGTTAAGGTCACGACGGGAAGTATCATCTCCTCCAAGGATATGCCCCCATGCTGGAAGCTGTCACGGTAGAGCTTCTGGTATTCGTGGAACTGGGTCGGATAGACGAAATAGTAATCCTCCTTGGCTAAGAGGAAGTTGGTGGCCGGGGTGAGCTTAGGGAGGCCGAACTCCTCAGGGTCCCGGACTATGACCGTCTGGCGTGGGTCGGCGTTGAGGGAGTTACCGTACTTGTACCTGAGGCTCGTGGAAGTCCTCCGGTCGCCGTGGACCAAGGCGGAACGCGAGGCGAGGATGCTACCGTGGTCGGTCGTGAGCACCACCGTGACCCCCATGCGGGACAGGTTCCTCAGGAGGGCGAACAGGGTGGAATGTCTGAACCACGAGACCACGAGGGACCTGAAGGCGTCCTCGTCGGGCGTTATCTCCCGCAGTATTCCGGACTCCATCCTCCCGTGGGCCAGTATGTCCAAGAAGTTCACGACCACGACCACGAGCTGGAAGTGTTTGAGGGACTCCAATCTCGCCAACAACCTCTCCCCGTTCCTTGCTTCCGAGATCTTAAAGTACCTGAGCCCCTTGCGGAGTTTGATCCCCATGGCCTTGAGCTGCGCCTCCAAGAGCTGAGCCTCGTACCTGTTGCGGCTGTGCTCGTCGTCCTCCCCCCTGCCCCAGATGTCGGGGTACCTCCGGGCGAGCTCGGAGGGGAAGAGCCCACTAAATATTGCGTTGCGGGAATACGGAGTTGCGGTGGGGAGGATGGAATAATAGTAATTCCTGGCCACCGAGAAGTGTTCTCCAACCAAAGGCTCCAGGGCGAGCCATTGGTCCAACCTGAGGCAGTCCACCACGACGAAGAAGACCTTCCTCCCCGAAAGCAGGGGCGGCACGAGGAACTCCGATACCACGTCCACGGAGAGCGGTGGAGGGTCGACTCCCTTGAACCACTTAGGGTAGTGAACCTCGACGTACTTACCGAAGGCTACGTTGCACGCCCTCCTCTGGTCCCTGTGCATCTGCCTGAGCCCCTGGTCCTGCGATGCCGAGACCTCCAGGTCCCATTCCGAGAGCTGGACGTGGACCTCGATCCAATCCTTCCAGCCCATGTGGCCGGAGAGCTTGGCCTCTATCCTCCTCGCCTCCTCGAAGTACTCCCTACCGAGCCTCCCCTCCCTTATCTGCCTGCCTTCCAGGAGTCGTTTGCAGGCCGAGAGGACCTGGGAGGGGTTCACGGGCTTCGTGAGGAAGTCGTCTATCTGGCGGCTGAAGGCCTCCTCCATAAGTTCTTCGGCCTCTACCTTTGTGACCATTACGACGGGGATATATGGGTCGACCTCACGGATACCTTCGAGCGTGGAAAGCCCGTCCCTTCCGGCCATCATCTCGTCCAAGAGGACTATATCGTACCTTCCCCTGCGCAGCAGGGCCACGGCGTCCTCACCGTTGGAGGCGGGGGTCACCTCGTACCCCCTCTCCGAGAGGAATATGATATGGGAGCGAAGCAGATCTATCTCGTCGTCCACCCAAAGGACCCTGTATTTCCTCTGCACCTTATCACCTCCTCACCCAAAATATACCCCCCCGGGGAACCTCTGTCAAGAACTTCCTATTGATTTCTCGGACCTTTTGGACTATATTTGTCCGGGTTCGGAAGGAGGGAGATATGGAGCTTACGCCGAGGGAAAGGGCCGTAGTGGCCCTGGAGTTGAGGCCACCGGTCCCGGGGCTCGTCCCCACGTTCGAACTGGAGTTCCAGCTTACCGAGGAGCTTTTGGGTAAGAGCTGGCACGAAGGCGAGGAGTGGAAGGATGCGAGCCCGGCCGAGAGGGACAGGATGCTCCACGAGAACGCTGAGCTGTACGTCCAGGTGGCAGAGGAGCTGGATTACTCCATACTTATGCTGACGTACGCTCCGGACGAGGAAGGGCTCTACCGGCTTGCGAGCTACATAAGGCAGCTTGTGGGCGATAGGTACCTCCTCGTATGTCACGGGGACGCCACCTACGGTATACCTTCAGGAGGAAATATGATGGACTTCGTCGTGGACCTGTTCGAAAGGCCGGACGAGATGAAGAGGGAGGCCGAGAGGAGGGTGAAGGAGAGGCTCGAGAGGAGCAAGCGCCTCAGGGAGGTGGTGGACGGGTTCGCCCTTTGTGCGGACTACGCCTTCAACTACGGTCCCTTCCTCTCCCCGAAGATGTTCTCCGAGTTCGTGACCCCGTTTCTGGCAGAACTTATTGAGGGATACAGGAATATGGGAGCGTACGTGATAAAGCACACCGACGGGAACATAATGCCCATCCTCGACCAGATAGTGTCGTGTCGTCCCCATGCGATTCATTCCATAGACATGCAGGCCAAGGAGATGGATATAAAGGTTATAAAGGAGCTCTACGGGAAGGAAGTCTGCCTCATAGGGGGGGTCCAGTGCAGCCTCCTCCAGACCGGCACCGAGGAGGAGATAATAGAAAACTGTAAATATGTCCTGAAGTACGGGATGCCCGGAGGAGGTTACATCTACAGCACTTCGAATGTAGCCTTCAAGGGGCTTCCTTTGGAGAGGTACATGCTGATACTCGAGATGAGGAAGAAATACGGCTGGTACGACGAGGAAGGAAGACCATGTCCGATACCCTGAGGAGGTGAGATGTCTCTCAAGGTAGGGGTAGTGGGGCTCGGCATGGGGAGGGGCCATGTGGAGGCGTACCAGGCCCACCCCGAGGCCGAGGTGGTCGCCATATGCGATGTAGACGAAGGGAGGCTCGCCCAGGTGGGAGAAAGGTACGGTGTGAGGCGGAGGTACACCGATTACAGGAGGATGTTGGAGAAGGAGGACTTAGACGTAGTGAGCGTGGCAACCCCTAACTACCTCCACATGCCCATAACCTTGGCTGCCCTCGAGGCCGGATGTCACGTCCTCTGCGAGAAGCCCTTGGCCCTGAACGCAGAGGAGGCCAAAAGGATGGTCGAAAAGGCCAAGGAGGTAGGAAGGCGCCTCATGGTGAACTTCTCCTACAGGTTCGAGCCCGTAAGCTTGGCCCTCAAGGACCAAGTCGAAAGGGGCGTCATAGGAAGGCCCTACTTCGCAAGCACGGTATGGCACAGGAGGAGGGGGATACCCGGCTTCGGAGGGTGGTTCTCCACGAAGGAGACGGCCGGAGGCGGGCCTCTCATAGACCTCGGGGTGCACAGGGTGGACCTCGCACTGTGGTTCATGGGCTTCCCCGAGCCCGAGGTGGCCCTGGGAGGCACTTACGACCTTCTGGGGAGACAGTTGGCCCGGAGGGAGGGGAAGACCTTCACGGTCGAGGACTTAGCCGTGGGGTTGGTGCGCTTCAGGGACGGTTCGATGTTAGAGGTGGAGGCGAGCTGGGTTATACATAGGCATGAAAGGGAGTTCATGCAGACGTGGGTGTACGGCACCAAGGGTGGGCTGGTCCACAGGAACCTGAGGGAGACCTACGAGTTCGAGGGGTGGGTCTTCACGGAGGAGGGCGGATACTTGGTGGACAAACAACTGTTTCCTCCCGGGAAGGAAAGACGGAACGCGATGTGGACCTTCGTGGATTCTATCCTGAACGACCTGCCCCACCCAGCCACGGGCGAGGAGGGGCTCTATGTGATGAGGATATTGGATGCGATATACGAGAGCGCCTCAAAAGGTGAACCCGTGTACTTCTAAAGGGGGGAGAGGATGAAGATATTAGGATTCGAATTCAAGCCGAAGCGCATCGTAGATAACCCTTCCGAGGCAGAGCTCAGGGATATGGCCCTGAAGCAGGGGGGCGTCATCACCCAGTTCGGTAACCTCGCCGTCGTCACCAAAGTGAGGAGCAGGAGCGCCAAGTTCACCGAAATTATAATGAGGGACATGAGGGAGGAGGAAAGGAAGCTTCTGGAGGATGTATTTGACTATATAAGACAAAAAGAGATAATACAGTTGGACAGGACCATGTGTATGAACCCGGAGTTTAAGGTGGCCTCCCGACTGTACGTGGAAGCAGAATATGCTAGGCTCCCTCTTATGTGGGGCAACACCCTCTTTCCACCCGAAAGGGACGACCCGGACTTCATCACGATAGACATCCCGAGCTGGCCGGAGAGGAGGGTCCTGGTCTTTCCTGAGGAGGGCCTTACCGTAGCTCTGGGCACGGACTACAAGGGGGAAGTGAAGAAGAGCATGCTCAGGAAGCTTATGTATGTAGTGAAGAAGAAGGGATGTCTCGGACTTCATGCTGGAAGCAAGGTCATAAGGGTGTATAAGGACGGAAGCCTTCGGGACATAGGCTTCCTCTTCTTCGGCCTTTCGGGGACGGGCAAGACCTCCCTTACCTGCCACTCCCACTGGCTCAGGTACCCCGAAAGGGTCATAATCCGTCAGGACGATGTGGTGGTGTTCGAACCGGACGGCAAGGCCGTGGGGACCGAGGATTCGTATTACATAAAGACCGACGGCCTGGAACCCGACTCCCAGCCCCTGCTTTACGCGGCCGCCATCTCCCCGAGGGCCATATTGGAGAACGTCAAGGTATACGAGGACGGGAAGGTGGACTTCTTCGACCAATCCCTCACATCCAACGGCAGAGCTATGGTCAAGAGGTTCGATGTGGCCTTCACCGACGATAGGATAGACCTTGACAAGGTCCACAACATAATCTTCATAACCAGGAGGTACGATATAGTTCCCCCCGTGGCGAAGCTCTCACCCGAGTGGGCAGCGGCGGCCTTCATGCTCGGAGAGTCGATAGAGACTTCTGCAGGTGACCCCGAACAGGCCGGCAGGACCGTGAGGGTCGTGGGTACCAATCCCTTCATAATAGGTCCGGAGGCGGAGGAGGGGAACAGGTTCCTGGAGATACTCCGCAGGAACCCCGACATAAACTGCTACCTCCTGAACACCGGCTGGGTAGGAGGGGTCAGGGGCGGGGTGAAGATATCTCTGAAGGACTCGGTAAAGATAATAGAGATGATAGCTAGGGACGCTATAAAATGGAAGCCCGACCCCTTCTGGGGATACGAGGTCCCTTCCGAGATACCTGGGATAGATATGAGCAGGTTCGACCTCGAAAACCATTACAGCAGGGACCAGATCCAGACGATGTCCGAGGCCCTGAGGGAGGACAGGAGGAGGTGGCTCGAAAAGTTCGAGGGCCTGGACCCCTCCATACTGGACCTCTTCGAATGACTACAGCGATAATAGGTGTAGGACTTATAGGAGGTTCCATCGGCCTGGCCTTGAAGAGGACCAAGGGGCGTGCTTGGGGAGGGAAAGGGCTTTGACTTGACAAGGGGGAGGAAAATCGTTAACTTTCCAGAAAAACTGGAAAGGAGGTGAGAGCTTGCCGCACACTCGTTCGGCTAAGAAGCGCATGCGCAAGAGCCGTGAGGCCCGCCTTCGCAACCGCTCGGCCAAGTCTGCCATGAAGACGGCCATAAAGAAGGTCCTTGCGGCCTCCTCGCCAGAGGAGGCCATGGAGGCTTTTAGGAGGGCCACATCGGTCATAGACCGCACGGCCAAGAAGGGAATAATCCACAAGAACACTGCGGCGAGGTACAAGTCCAGGCTTGCGAGGATAGTCCAGAACTTGGCCAGAGCGTAAGGGGGCAGTGATGTCCCAAGAACTTCTCTACCTCTCAAGGTCGGACGTCGAGGCCGTGGCCCTGTCCATGGGCAGGGTGATAGAGCTTTTGGAGAAGGCTTTCTTCGAGAAGGGGATGGGGAGGGTGGAGATGCCGCCGAAGCCCGGCGTACATCCTAGGCCCGACGCCTTTATCCACGCTATGCCGGCCTACATCCCCGCCATGGAGGCCGTCGGGATCAAGTGGGTCAGCGGCTACCCCGAGAACAGCAAGAGGGGCCTTCCGTACATAAGCGGACTTCTGGTGCTCAACGACCCCGAGACAGGGCTCCCCACCTGCGTGATGGACGCCACTTGGGTGACGGCCAAGCGCACCGGAGCAGCGAGTGCTCTGGCAGCTAAGTATCTCGCCCGCAAAGACTCGGAGGTCATGGGGGTCCTCGGCTGCGGGGTGCAGGGTAGGTCGCACTTGGAGGCCATGAGGGAACTCTTCCCGATAAGGAAGGTCTACGCTTACGACATAGACCCGAAGGCCTCGGAGAGGTACGCATCGGAGATGGAGGGAAGGTTCGGCCTGGAGGTGGTTCCCGTGGGAAGTCCGAGGGAGGCCGTGGCGGACGCCGACATAGTCGTGACCGCAGGGCCCATCCTCAAGGACCCAAAGCCTACAATAGGAAAGGATTGGCTCAAACCCGGAGGCTTCGCCTGTCCCGTGGACTTCGACTCCTACTGGAAGCCCGAGGCGTTGGCCCAGATCGACAAGTACGCCACGGACGACATCCCACAGTACAGGTACTACCGGAGCGTGGGCTACTTCAAGAACGCTCCCGAGCCGTACGCGGACTTAGGGGAGATAGTTACGGGGAAGAAGCCCGGAAGGGAGCACGACGACGAAAGGACGATGGCCATGAACCTCGGCCTCGCCTTGGACGACATGGCGGTGGCTCCGGAGATCTACCGGAGGGCGAAGGAGATGGGGATAGGGACCTACCTGCCGCTTTAGGAGGAGAGATGGGGATATTCGGAGGGAGGGAGGAGAAGCTGCAGAACTTCAGCGAGCTCCCCGAGGGGACCTATCCCGATGGGCCTGTGGTCGTGACCGACGGGGACTTCGACCAGCTAATTTCCAGGTTCCCCTTGGTGGTGGTGGACCTGTGGGCTGAATGGTGCATGCCCTGCAGGATGATAGCACCCATAATCCACGAGCTTGCCCAGAAGTACAGGGGAAGGATAGTGTTCGCCAAGCTCAACGTTGACGAGAACCCCTCCACCGCCTCCCGTTACGACGTCATGGCCATCCCCACCCTTCTGGTGTTCAAGGACGGAAAGCTCGTAGACCAGATGGTAGGGGCTCTTCCCCGCTCCAAGTTAGAATCCCGGCTTTCGGAACACCTCGGATGAAGGAGGGCCGCTCTTCAAGATATTTCCTCGAAGGATACGGTCTTCGCCCCTAAGCGGACCATCTCATCTATCGCCTTCTCCCCGTCCCCCGGGTTGAGGTCCACCGCCCGTACCCCGTCCTCGAGGAGGTATACTTCGTAACCCAAGGAGAGAGCGTCTCTTACTGTGCTCAGCACGCAGTAGTCGGTGGCGAGCCCGCCCACGAAGAGGCGTCTCGCCCCCACCTTCCTCAGCCGTTCGTCCAGGTCCGTCCCCTGAAATCCGGAATATGCCTCCTTTCCTGGGTCGGTGGCCTTGGATATTATCACGGCGTCCTCGGGAAGTCCGAGCCCAGGGGCGAACTCGGCTCCCTCGCTTCCCTGGACGCAGTGGGGAGGCCAGGGACCGCCTTGAGCCTCGAAGGAACTGTGGTCCGGGGGATGCCAATCCCTCGTGGCGAAGATCGGTAGCCCCTTATCCTTGAAGAGCTTTATGTAGCGGGCGAGGACCGGGACGACCTCGTCCCCGTGGGGGACGGCCAGGCTCCCGCCGGGCAGGAAATCCTTCTGGACGTCCACGACTACAAGCACATCTCCCCGCCGAAGTTTGACACGGCCTTCCACGGTCCCTCCCCACCTATTTAATTGTTTCCTGGGCTCAGTTGCGGGAGGTCGCCAGGTGGGAGATGTAAAGGAGAGCAGCTATGAGGGCCAGGAGTAAGCCGTACAACATCCCGAGCAGGGTCCTCACGAACTTGGTCCTCCGGCCATCCTCGGCCCTTCCCAAGGCCGGGTAACGGCTCTGCTCTATGTCCGCCGCAAGGTCGGGATCGCACTC
>QNCW01000066.1 GCA_003645885.1 Candidatus Latescibacterota bacterium
CCTTTAGTTTCGAAGCCTGGCAGGTACCTGGGGAACGAACCTCATACCGTGCGAAAGGACCCCGGGGAGGTGGAAGTCAGGGTGGTCCTGGCATTTCCGGACGCCTACGACATAGGAGGGAACTATTTAGGGTTCTCCATCCTCTACCACATCGTAAACCGGAGGGAGGAGGCATCGGCCGAGCGGGCCTTCGCCCCGTGGCCCGACATGGAGGAGGAGATGAGGAGGAGGGGGATACCCCTCTTCTCCTTGGAGAGCAAGCGTCCCCTTAAAGAGTTCGACGTGGTAGGGTTCACCCTCCCCTACGAACTTACTTATACCAACATACTAAACATGTTGGACTTAGCTGGAATCCCGATCCTTTCGGAGGAGAGGGGGGAGGACGACCCTTTGGTCCTCGGGGGAGGGGCCTGTGCGTACAATCCCGAGCCCTTGGCCCCGTGCTTGGACGCCGTGGTGGTAGGGGACGGCGAGGAAGCGATCGGGGAGATAATCGAGCTGCTTGTGAGGCTGAAGAGGGAGGGGGCCTCGAGGAAGGAGAAGCTCAGGGCCTTGGCTCAGGTGCCGGGGGTCTACGTTCCTTCCCTCTACGAGGCGAGGTACGAGGGCGGGAGGTTTTCTGGGGTCAGGCCCAAGGAGGAGGGCGTCCCGGAGGTCGTGGAGGCGAGGTGGGCTCCCCTCAGGCCGGAGAACTATCCACCATCGCCCATCGTCCCTTTGGTGGAGGTGGCATACGACCACCTTTCGGTGGAAGTTATGAGGGGATGTACGAGGGGATGTAGGTTCTGCAACGCCGGGATGGTGTACCGACCCCTGAGGGAGAGGCCGGTGGAGGAAGTCTTAGAGAACATAAGGAGGTGGGTGGGGGCCACTGGATGGGAGGAGGTCTCGCTACTTTCCCTTTCAACCTCGGACTACGGGGGACTGAGGGAGCTTCTGGAGGGGGCGAACGAGTTCCTGGTCCCCCAAAGGGTGGCTGTCTCCCTCCCTTCCCTCAGGCCGGATTCCTTCACCGAGGAGCTCGCCGAGGCGGTCGGATGCGTAAGGAAGGCCGGGATAACATTCGCTCCGGAGGCTGGGACGGAGAGGCTCAGGAGGGTCATCAACAAGGACATAAAGGACGAGGACCTCCTCAGGGCCGTGAGGGTGGCCTACGGAAGGGGATGGACCACGGTAAAGCTCTACTTCATGCTCGGACTTCCCACCGAGGATATGGAGGATGTGGAGGGGATAGTGAGGCTCGTGCGGAGGGCCGCCAGGGTCGCCAGGGAACACGGGAGGAACAGGAGGCTCCACGTCTCCATCTCCCCCTTCTCTCCCAAGCCCAACACCCCGTTCCAGTGGGAGGGGATGGAGGACCTGGCCTCCTTGGGAAGGAAGATAGCCTACCTCAGGAGGAGGTTGAGGGGGGTTCCGAACTTGGTGCTCAGGTGGAGGAAGCCCGAGGTCACCCTCTTAGAGACGGTCCTGGCCAGGGGGGACAGGAGGCTTTGGGACGTCGTGAGGAGGGCCTGGGAGAAGGGGGCCAAGTTCGACGAGTGGGGGGAGTTCTTCGACTTCGGGAGGTGGGAGGAGGCCTTCAGGGACGCCGGGATCGACCCTTACCGGGAGGCAGGGCCCAGGCAGGTGGATTCTCCCCTCCCCTGGGATCACATAAGACCTTGGGTCAAGAAGGAATTTCTGGCGGAGGAGAGGGAGAGGGGCCTCAAGGGGACCACCACCCCGGACTGCAGGAGGAGCGGGTGTTACCTCTGCGGGAGGGAGGCCTGCCCCCCGGGGCTGCTTTTAAGGGGGACCTCCCCGAGGAGGGAGGAGGCGGCCGTCAGGTACGGGAGGAGGCCCAGGAGGAGCCTGGCCTCGGAGCCCGTGCTTCGTTCGCTCCTCAGGGTCAGGTACGCCAAGGAGGGGAAGGCGAGGTTCTTAGGGCACCTGGACACGGTGAGGACTTTCGAGAGGGCGGTACGGAGGGCGAAGGTGCCGGTGGCATATTCCCAGGGGTTCCATCCGAGGCCGAGGCTCTCCTTCGGGCCGCCGCTTCCCTTGGGTATAGAGAGCACGGTGGAATACATAGACATACATCTTTCGGAGCCATATCCGAGGGACATCGTGGTGGCCCTGAACAGGGTCCTGCCCGAGGGGTTCAGGGCTTTGGAGGCCAGACCCATGTTCGGAAGGACCCCTTCCTTAAGTTCTGCCATCTCCTTAGCTGTCTACAGTGTGGAACTTAAGGGGGTCGTGGGGTTGGAGGAGCTGGTGCGCAAGTTCATGGAGAGGGAACATGTATCCATCCGTCGGAGGGTGAGGGACGAGGAGAGGACGGTGGACATAAGGCCGGGCATAAAAGCTTTGGTCCCAGGGGACGGAAGCTTGGAGATGAGGGTCTCGGTGGGGAAGGAGGACAGCCCCCGGCCGTACGAGGTATTGGAGGCCCTTTTGGGATGGCCCGAGGAGAGGGTGAGGCTCACCAAGGTGGTGAGGACGGGGCTGTTCGTTGAGCTTGATGGGCGGTTGAAGACGCCTATGGAGGTATGGTGAGGTGCGGACCGCAACCGGGGGTAGACCTATGAGCTTCGCACGGTGGGAAGTGCTCCGGTCCGCCCAAGCGAGAGGAGATGGGAGAGGTGCGTACGGAGATAGTCCTAAATTCGGCTATACACGAGACCAGGATAGCAATATTGGAGGACGGCCGCCTGGTGGAACTGTTGGTGGAGAGGCCGGAGCAGGAGAGGATGGTAGGGAACATATACAAAGGGGTGGTGCAGAACGTGTTGCCTGGGATGCAGGCGGCCTTCGTGGACATAGGGACGGGGAAGAACGCCTTCCTCCACGCTTCGGACGTATGGGACCTGGATTTCCTGGATTTGGAGGAGGAGCGACACGGGAGGCCCGGTCATGCCCCGATACAGCAGAAGCTCAGGAAGGGCCAAGAGATACTTGTACAGGTCACGAAGGAGCCCATAGGGGATA
Source organism: Candidatus Latescibacterota bacterium (assembly GCA_003645885.1). GTDB lineage: Bacteria > Latescibacterota > 4484-107 > B68-G9 > B68-G9 > B68-G9. The sequence goes on from QNCW01000066.1 coordinate 2,968, forward strand.
AGGGCCCTAAGGTCACCACGGCCATATCCCTGCCCGGAAGGTTCGTGGTCCTGGCCCCGGGACAGGAGGAGCTCTTAGGGGTTTCGAGGAAGATCACCGACCCCGCAGAAAGGAGGAGGCTGAGGAAGTTGGCATCGTCCCTCAGGCCAGAGCACTGTGGGGTCATAGTGAGGACAGTAGCTAAGGGGAAGGGAGAAAAGGAAATAGGTGGAGAGATAAAGAAGCTGGCCAAACTCTGGGAGAAGGTGCTGAAGGCCAGCCAGAAGGTCAGGGCTCCAGCGCTCCTCCACAGGGAGATGGGGATAACCTCGAGCTTGGTTAGGGACCTGTTCTCAGAGGACGTGGACAGGGTGGTGGTGGACTCCAAGAAGGAGTACAAAAGGATACTTTCCTACCTCAAGGAGGTCTCCCCGCACCTGAGGGAGAGGGTAGAACTCTACGACGGGGAACTGCCGATATTCGACGCCTTCCACATAGAGGAGCAGGTGGAGGAGGCGCTCGGCAGGAGGGTGGAGCTTAAGACCGGCGGGTTCTTGGTGATAGACCACACCGAGGCCCTGGTCGCCATAGATGTGAACACGGGAAGGTACGTGGGAAGGTACGATCAGGAGGATACGATATTGAAGATAAACCTCGAGGCGGCCAGGGAAATAGCAAGACAGCTGAGGCTCAGGGACATAGGAGGGATAATAGTCATAGATTTCATAGATATGGCCTCCCCGAGGAACAGGAGGAGGGTGGAACAGGAGTTGGCCGAAGCCCTCAAGAGGGACAGGGCGAGGACGAACATACTGCCCATAAACCAGTTCGGCCTTTTGGAGATGACCCGTCAGAGGATGAGGCCGAGCTTGCTCTACACCTTCAGCGAGCCCTGTCCCGTGTGCGGGGGGGTGGGTAGGGTCCAGGGGAGGGACACGACGGTGACGAAGATAGAGAGGTGCCTTAAAAGGGCCAAGGTGTATTCTGGAGAGAGGAAGTTCGTGCTCAGGGTGCATCCGAGCGTGGCGGAATACCTCTCGGAGGACAGGAACAGGAGGCTCAAACTCCTCCAGAAGTCGGCCAAGGTGAAGGTGGAACTCGAGGAGGACCGGGAGCTTTCCATAGAGGATTTCAGGGTGATCTCCGAAAGGACCGGCGAGGACGTGACGGAGAGGTACGGTAGGGGATGAAGATGCTTGACATCGGTCCGATCCTGTGTTATCTTAGGTTGCGTTAACTTATCGAAAGGAGGGAGCAGGATGAAGCGCATAGGTGTGCTGACGGGGGGTGGGGACGCCCCCGGGTTGAACGCCGTGATAAGGGGGGTCACGGTCAAGGGAGCGCAGCTGGGATACCAGATATTGGGGTTCAGGCTCGGGTGGAAGGGGATGCTCGAGAAGGATTACGAGGAACTCACTTTGGAGAAGGTGGAGGACATACACAGGCAGGGCGGGACGATATTGGGCTCTTCAAGGACCAACGTGGCCAAGGTGCCGAACGGGTTCGAGATAGTCAAACGGAACTTAGAGGAGCTTGACATATATGCCCTGATAGCCGTGGGTGGTGACGATACTTTGGGGGTGGCCAAGAGGCTACACGAGGAGGGGGGGAGGGTGGTCGGCGTCCCCAAGACCATAGATAACGATGTGGGCGCCACGGACTACACCTTCGGGTACGATACGGCCATAAACAGGGTCATGGAGGCCCTGGACCGCCTGCACACCACCGCCAAGGCCCACCGTAGGGTCATAGTCGTGGAGATAATGGGGAGGGACGCAGGGTGGATGGCCTTGGAGGGAGGGATGGCGGGAGGGGCGCACATGATACTCATACCCGAGGTGCCTTTCAAAATAGACGATGTGTGCGAGGTGGTGAACGGAAGGTACGGCCCGGGGAAGCCCAACTACGCCATAATAGCGGTGGCCGAGGGGGCGAAGAACCCCGAGGTGGACGAGAAGCTCAAGGAGTTCGGGGCACCTGTGGACGACTTCGGCCACGTGCTCAGGACCAAGATGAAGGTGAGCTTGGCCCAGGCCCTCGCCGAGATGATAGAGGAGAGGACCGGTAAGGAGACGAGGCACGTGGTCCTCGGACACCTCCAGAGGGGCGGGGACCCGTCGGCCTTCGACAGGGTCTTCGCTACGAGGCTCGGGCTCAAAGCTGTCGAGATGGTGGAGGCCGGCCAGTTCGGCATGATGGCAGCGCTCAGGGGCACCGAGATAGTCGCTGTCCCCTTAGAGGAGGCGCTCAGGGAGTCGAAGACCGTGCCCGAGCACAGGTACGAAGAGGCGAGGGTCTTCTTCGGATAGAAAGGAGGCAAGATGTCCATAGCATTGGGGATAAACGGTTTCGGAAGGATAGGGAGGTTGGTGTTCAGGGCCATGATGGAGAAGGCGCCCGATGCCTTCGAGGTCAAGGCCATAAACGACCTTACGGATGCGGAGACCTTAGCTCACCTTTTGAGGTACGATTCCATCCACGGCAGGTACCCGGGGAAGGTGGAGGCCAAGGGGGATAGGCTCGTGGTGGACGGGAGGGAGATATTGGTGGTCTCCGAGCCCGACCCCGCCGAGCTTCCGTGGGGGAAGCTCGGGGTGGAGGTGGTCCTGGAGTCCACAGGTAGGTTCAGGGAGAGGGAGCAGGCCGAGAAGCACCTGCAGGCCGGGGCGAAGAAGGTCTTGATCTCGGCTCCAGCGAAGGGGGAGGACGTTACGATAGTTCTGGGCGTGAACGATGAGATGCTCAAGCCCGAGCATACGATAGTCTCCAACGCATCTTGCACAACCAACTCCCTGGCCCCCATGGTGAAGGTCCTGAACGATTCCTTCGGGATAGAGCGTGGGCTCATGACCACGGTGCACTCGTACACCAACGACCAGAGGATATTGGACTTCCCCCACAAGGACTTGAGGAGGGCGAGGGCCGCCGCTATGAACATAATCCCGACCACAACCGGGGCCGCCAAGGCCATAGGGAAGGTGGTGCCCGAGCTGGACGGGAAGATGAACGGGCTGGCCCTCAGGGTGCCCACCCCGGACGGCTCCATCACCGACCTGGTCGCCGTCTTGAAGAGGGAAGTCACTGCCGACGAGGTGAACGAGGCCTTCAGGAAGGCGGCCGAGGGAAAGATGAAGGGGATATTGGAGTACTGCGAGGACCCAATAGTCTCAACCGACATAATCCACAATCCGGCCTCCTGCATATTCGACGCAGGTTCCACCATGGTCGTGGGGAACTTGGTCAAGGTCCTGGGGTGGTACGATAACGAATGGGGGTACTCCTGTAGGTGTGTGGAACTCCTTCAGAAGATGGCCGGTTGAGAGGAGGCACGTATGGCCAAGCTTACGGTGAGGGACCTGGAGCTCGGGGGTAAGAGGGTCCTGATGAGGGTGGATTTCAACGTCCCCTTAGAGGGGGGGAAGGTCCGCGACGATACGAGGATAAGGGCCGCTCTTCCCACCATAAATTACGTTCTGGAGAAGGGTGGAAGGCTGATACTTATGTCGCACTTGGGGAGGCCCAAGGGGAAGGTGGTGCCGGAGCTGAGCCTGAAGCCCGTGGCGGGGAGGCTCTCCGAGCTTTTGGAAAGGCCCGTGAAGATGGCCCCGGACTGTGTGGGACCCGAGGTCGAGAGGATGGTGGGGGAGCTGAGGGAGGGGGAGGTCCTGCTCTTGGAGAACCTGAGGTTCCATCCCGAGGAGGAGAAGAACGACCCGGAGTTCTCCAAGAAGCTTGCAGCCTTGGGGGACTTATATGTGAACGATGCGTTCGGCACGGCACATAGGGCCCACGCCTCAACCGAGGGGGTGACGCACTACTTCTCCCAGTGTGCGGCCGGGTTCCTCATGGAGAAGGAACTTAAGTTCTTGGGGATGGTGCTGGAGAGCCCGGAGAGGCCCTTCGTAGCGATATTGGGCGGGGCCAAGGTCTCGGACAAGATAGGCGTCATAAGGAACCTTCTGGATAAGGTGGACTCCCTCCTTTTGGGAGGAGGGATGGCGTACACCTTCTTCAAGGCCAAGGGATGGGAGGTGGGAAGGTCGCTTCTTGAGGAGGACAAGGTGAATTTGGCCTCGGAACTGATGGAGGAGGCGGAGGGGAAGGGGGTGAAGCTCCTGCTCCCTGTGGACAACGTGGTGACGGATTTCCTGGACTTCGAGGGAAGGAAGTACGGGAGGACCCAAGTGGTACCCAGCGACGGGATCCCCTCGGGCTGGGAGGGGGTGGATATCGGGCCGGAGACGGCGAGGAAGTTCCGGGAAGAGGTGCTCGGAGCCCGGACGATCTTCTGGAACGGGCCCATGGGGGTTTTCGAAATAGACGAGTTCGCCAAGGGCACCGAGGAGGTCGCCAAGGCCCTGGCCGAGGCGACCCGGAAGGGGACCATCACGGTGGTGGGGGGAGGAGATTCCGCCGCCGCTGTGAGGAAGGCGGGGCTCGAGGACGAGGTGAGCCACGTGTCCACGGGAGGAGGAGCCTCCTTGGAGTTCGTGGAAGGGAAGGAACTTCCTGGGGTAAGGGCTCTTACGGATAAGGAGGACGAGCCGTAGGAAGCGTAGAAAAGGCTTGACAAGGGGTCGGATATAGTTTATATTCTCCAAGGAAGAGTTGGGGCCTTTTAAAAGAAAGGAGTGAGCGCTATGAGGTATTGGGCACTGCTTGGGGTCCTTCTGGCGCTGGCGTGGTCGGCGCAGGCAGACGAGCTGGACCTGTGCGTGGGAGCGAGGCCGACAAGCCTCGGAGGGAGCTTCGTGGCCGTGGCTGACGATCCGAACGCCATCTTCTTGAATCCCGCCGGACTTGTGCAGATGGGGAGGATGGAGCTTACCGTAATGGGGGCGAGGCTCTATCCCGGGATAGAGGAGGACAAGCTCGGCTTTTTCCTCCTGGGAGGTGTGCTTCCGGCCGGAGGGTTGGGGACCTTAGGGTTAGGAGTGCAGAGCTTTATGGCGGACAGGTTCGACAAGTACGCCCTTACCCTCTCCTACGCCCGTCCCCTGATTGGTGGCCTAAGCTTAGGGCTAAACGTAAAGGGGATGATGTGGAAGGCCGACCTTTCCGGTCTGAACGACCCCTTGGGGAATTCGGTCTCGTCCGGGCTCAAGCTCGGCGTGGACCTCGGCCTCTTCTGGAGGACGCCCTGGAGGTTGAGGGTGGGAGCGTTCGTGAGGAACTTAAACCAGCCGAGCATAGCCAAGGACACGAGCCTCGGGGGTAAGCTCCCTATGGAGGTGAGGGTCGGGTTGGCGTACGAAAGGATCGGAATGTTGGCGACGGTGGAACTCTCCTCCAAGGACGGCGTGACGGACCTGTCGGGTGGGGTGGAGCAGAGGTTCGGTGAGAACTTCTCGGTGTACCTGGGCGGAGGGCAGTACCTGGGGAAGGATGAAGGAAGCGCTAAGGTGAACGCCGGTGTAGGGTATACGTTCAGGAACATAAAGCTCGAATACGGGTTCATGTACCTGCTGGACCTGCCCGTGGGAGGAGCCCACAGGGTCTCGTTCGGATATAGGTTCTAAGGGAGGTGAAATAGATGTCAACCAAATGGGTAGTGGCCCTGCTGTTGGCAGCGGTCGGGGTAAGTCTCTTCCTGCCAGTGCCCCAGAATTTGAAGACGTGGTTCGAAAACGGCCAGTCCTTTTATGCTTTAGGGGAGTATGAACTTGCGCTTAAGGAGTACAGCAAGATAGTCAACTTCCGCCACAGGGCGGTGGACGTAAACAAGGTCACGGTCAAGATAGAGGAACTTGAGCTGCCCATCAGGGCGGCCGCTTGGTACCAGCTCGGAAACAGCTACAAGAAGCTGGGGGACTACGATAAGGCGATCTCCTGTTTCCGTAAGGTGGCAGGTGAGCCCGGGGTTCCAGAGGACTTCCGGGCGGCCGTGCAGTACCAGATAGGCGACACCAGGTTCTACCAGAAGCACTACGAACAGGCCGCGGAGGAGTACGGCAGGTTCGTGGGGATGTTTCCGAGCTCTTCCCTGGTGGACAAGGCCTATTACTACCAGGGATTTAGTTTGTTTAGGGCCAAGAAGTACGACGAGGCCGTAAAGGTCTTCACGGAGCTGCTTTCCAAGTATCCTGACAGCAAGTACGCCCCGGACGCACAGTTCAGGATAGCGAGCTGTTACTACGAGCAGAAGAACTACGATAAGGCGATAGAAGAGGCCAAGGAACTTTTGGAGAAGTATCCCAAGAGCGTGGCCATAGCGGACGCTTCCTACCTCATAGCGACGAGCTTCGAGGCCTTGGGAAGGTACGAGGACGCTATAAAAGAATATCAAAAGGTGATAGATCTGTACGATACGATGTACGACCTCCTCCGGGCCTCGTTCAGGGAAGGGAAGAACGTGGACTTCGAGAACTACCTGCGCCTTTTCAACAGTTCTTTCTTGAAGATAGCTGACATCTACCGTGAGCGGATGGGGGACTTCCAGAAGGCGTACGAGACCTACGTGAGGGCGCAGGAGACGGTGGAGGAGTACAACTCCAAGGCGAAGATACAGAAGCTGATAGGTGATAACTACCAAAAGTGGGGTAAGTTCGACAAGGCGATAGAGGCGTACCGGAGGGTGATAACCAACTACCCCCAGAGCCCCTACCTCCCCCAGGCCCAGTTCTACATAGGGGAAGCGTATTACTACTGGGGGAAGAACTTAGAGGAGGCTGGGAACTACGAGGAGGCCAAGGGGAAGTACGAGGAGGCCGTGAAGGAATATAGGAAGGTTTTGGAGGACTACCCCGACGCCGACACGAAGCTTTTGGCCCAGGCCTTATATAGCGCGGGATGGGCCTCGGAGCAGCTCGGGGACAAGGAGGGGGCCATAAAGTTCTACGCCCAGGTGGTCGAGAGGTACCCGAGGTCCCCCTCGGCACCCGTGTGCCTCCTGCGCCTCGGTAGGATAGCTTACGACGGAGGGAACTATGCGGAGGCCGAGAGGTACTACAGGCAGATGATAGATAGGTATCCGAATGTGCCCGAGGTGGGGGACGCTTATTACTACCTCGGCCTCGTGCTCCAGAAGAGGGGGGAGAAGGACGAGGCCTTGGAGATGTTCTCCGAGGTGCAGGAGACGAGCAAACAGAGCTACGTGGCGGCCCAGTTGGCCATGGCCTCCATCTACGCCGAGTTAGGCAAGCCGGACAGGGCCGAGAAGATCTTAGTGGAACTCGAGGGGAAGGTCTCGGGCGAGCCCGAACTAGAGGCTCTCATGCACTTCCAGATGGGCCAGTTGTACTTAGCTAGGCTCGAGGATTACAGGAAGGCAGTTAAACATTATTCGGTCGTCATAGAGAGGTTCCCCAAGAGCGAATACGTCCTGGACAGCTACTACGGCCGTGGGCAGGCCTACCATAAGCTGTTGGAATTTGATAAGGCCATAGAGGACTACCGGCACATCTTAGGGCTTAAAGGCCTCAGCCCCGAGATGGTGGAGAGGACCAAGCTGGCCTTAGCTCTGGTATATTCCGCTGTCGGAAAGGGGAGGGAGGCGGAGGAGCTTCTGAGGGAGGTGGCCCAGAGCAAGGATCGTACGCTAGCGCAGGCGGCGAGGGTTCAGCTCGTGGCCCTGGCGGAGAAGGAGAGCCCGGAGGACGCCATCAGGATATACAACAACCTCCTCTCCCAGGCCAAGACCGACGTCGAAAGGAGCATGGTGTTGGGCAGGCTGGCGAACGTGTACTTCAAGGTGGGGAAATACGAGGAGAGCATA
>QNCW01000067.1 GCA_003645885.1 Candidatus Latescibacterota bacterium
CGACTATCCGCTCTTTGAGCTTCATCCTTCCTTCCGAGTTGTCCCTGCTCTCGTTTACGGCGAGGTAAGCCCAGCTTTTTGGGAGGAAGTTCCAAGAAAGCAGCACGTTCGCCCTGTGGAGGTCGGTTGCGAAGTTGGGCTCGAGCCATACCCTCAAGTACATGTCCCTCCTCAGGGCCCACTGGACCGTAGGATGGGATATCCAGTTCCACTTCTCTACGGACCCGTCGGGCTTGAACTCCACCGTGTTGTTCACCTCCAGGCCGAGGCTGAGGCCGGGACTTGGCCTCCACCTCAGGTCGAACCCGAGGCCTCCGTTCGGTGCGAAGTACTTCCTCCTGTAGTTGTAGCTTCGGGAATCGTACCAAAATCCGGAGCTTGCTGAAAGGGGCTTCGAACGGTCGCTCCATGCCCAGAAGTTGATGTTGTACATACCGTAAAGTTCTCCCTCCTGGTACCACCTCCCTACCATGAGACCGAAGAAGAACCCCCAGTTGTTTGTGAAGTTGAGGCTCAAACCTCCAGAGATGCTGTATTCTGGACGGGGCTCCGAGAACTCCCTCTGACACCAAATCCTTAAGGACGGAAAGATCGTCCTGAACGGCCCTTTGTTCCAGAACGTCGGCCCGCCCCAGACGGAAAGCTCCCTTCTTCCAACCCAGGGGAAGAAGCCCACCTGGGATATGTCGAAGTCGCTGCTTACGTCCTGTGCGTAGCCATTCAATTGAAAGCTTCGAGAGGTCCAGGAGAATTCGGCCTTACCTCCGTAGTTGCGCCTCTTTCCCTTCCTGTGTTCCCCGGCGCACACGAACCCCAGCCTGAATCCGCCTACCCTCAGCTCACCGTCTATCGCAGAGACCTCGCTGAAGGTCCCTCCTCCCCTCTTGCCCGCATAGAGGAGGCCGAACTCCGAATTCTCGAGGAATCTCCTCTTGACCCTGAACACGGAAAATAGGCTCCGGGGCTCGAGGCAGACGGAATCGTCCTTTCTTCGCAAGAAATCCAAGACTGCCTTCTTGGGTTCCGCTGTTAGAGACCTCCTATAGGTTCCAAAGGTAGGCTAACTTCGCCACAACCACCCTGTCTGAGAGCTTCAAGTCCTTCCCCCTCCGCTCGTTGTAGGCTATGTAGAACCTGCTTAAGGGGCGATATTCCCAGCTTATGAGGGCGTTGACCCTATATTCGCCGACGCCCGGGTTCAGGGGCAGGAAGACCCTCACAAACAGGTCACGGATAGGGAAGTAGGTCACACGGAGGTTGACCACCTCCTTGACCTCGTCCAGCTTTCCCGAAGGGTAGTATTCCCATACCACTCTCCCGTAGACATCCAAGCTGAGGTTGCTCTTCGGCCTGGTATCAGCCCATATCGAGACTACCCTGACCCTTCCGAAATATCCATCCCCCCAATCGTATTGATCCCCCATCCATGCGCCTATGTTCGCCCTGCGGACGAAACCCTTGCCCTGTATGTTATATGCAAATCCGAAGGCATGGCCTTCGTAGCTTTCCTTCTGCCACCTCAGGAGAAAGCTTCTGTGGTTGAGCCATATGCCGTTGAAGTTCTCCTGCTGTAGTTCCAACAAGATATCGCCCAACATCCAGCCCCACTTAGGGTCATCGGTCCTCTTGACCGCATAGATCCAGGGGTAATATCCTATCCTTCTGATGCCGAATTTCTTCGGATAGAAGCGCAGACTTAGCCAGGTATGTACCCTCCTCTCCCCTACGTGGGGGTCATGGGGGCAGTATCCGGTCTGGTTCACGTCGAACTCCGGCCGGAGTTCCTCGAACTCCCCTCCCACCGAAAACCGATCCGTGGACCATTCCACGTTCACCAGACCCCTCCAGTCGTCTTTAGCGACATCTGGGTTGAAGCTCTTTGCAAGCTCGAGGCGGGCCGTGGCCTTCTCCCATCTGAGGCCTAAGTCCGCCCCGATCGCACGGCTATACTCGTGCTCCGTTTTCTGCTTGCCCAGGGCGATGAGCCCGACCGATGAGTTTCCGAATATATCCTTCTGGAGGCGGAACACCCCGTATACGGGGTCCGGCCCCTCTTCTTTATCTACGGCCGTCAGAAACCCGAAGTTCCATGCCCCGAGCTTTCCTGTAAGCTTCGCCCCGAACTTCGGATCCGCTATCCTCCTGCTGTAGAAAAGGTCCATCGGCGTAAAAAGCTCGCTTCGCTCCATGAAGAAAGGTCTTTTTTCCCTGTAGAAGAGCTCGAACCTGGTGAGATTTATCCTCTCCTCGTCCGCCTCTATATGGGCGAAATCCGGGTTGAGTGTCGCATCGAACACCACATCGGATGCAAGGGCGTATTTGAAGTCCAAACCCACATCCTTCCCAAACCTGCTTTCTCGGGGCCTTGCGCTGTGGCGGACCGTTCCGTAAGGCAGGAACTCCAGATGAAGTCCAGGCTCGATGTCCCTCAATCCTACCAAATGTCCAGCCTTCGAGACCTTTATGATCCCACCGTCGTCCCTGCTTATGAACGACCAGTCCGAGTCCTCGTTTTTGGAGCTTTGGTACCTCTGGATGTTCACGCCCCAGATCTGTTCACTTTTTCTCGGGAACCTTAACGTCTTAAAGGGAATGGCTATCTCCACAGTCCAGCCCCTATCCGTTATCCTCCCCTTCGACCACCACAACCCATCCCAGGCCAGATCTATCCCGCTCCAGGTCCGCCTTCCGTCCTCCGTGGAGCGGAAGTCCCTCTGGATGCCGAAGGGGTTCACCTGAAACCCGAAGCAGGTCTGGTGGTCGTGGAAGGTGTCCAGAACTATGGAAATCAAGTCCCCCGGCCAGAAGTTGGAGTCCCTTGGGACGAGCCTGGCCACTATCTTATCGGGACGGGAGTCAAGGCATTCTATCCCGAAGTAGAGGTTGTCGTCGTCGTACAGGACCCTTACTATGGTCTGTTCTGTTGCGAGCTTTCCCTCGTCCGGGTCCATCTGGACGAAGTCGGATGTGGGGACTGCCTTCCTCCAGCATGGGTCGTCGAGCACCCCGTCTATCTTGGGAGGAACATCGGTCCTTACTGCCTTCATCTCCCTGACAGCGGCGAAGCTGGAAGAGGCGGACACTACCGATGCCGCAAGCAGAAGCATGAACGGCCACATAATTTCCTCCTTACCTGGCGCCGAGGGACATGATCTTAATGTTCCCGTTGGTAGTACGAAGCTCTATCTCCCCTTCGCCCAGGCCTACGGTGCCCTCCAAGCGGTTCCTGCGCTGGAGGGATGCCGAGATGGGTAGCTCGCAACGGACGATCCCGTTCTTCGTACCCGCTACCACCTTGGCGGATGTATCCTCGGGCACCCGAAGCTCTACGTTGCCGTTGGAGCTATGCAGGACCGTGCGCTCTTCTTTGCCGAATGTGAGCAGCTCCCCGTATACGTTCCCGTTGGAGGTCTTGGCCTCAATTCCCTCCCTGACCTCGTAAAGCCTTATGTTACCGTTAGAAGTCCGTGCCACAACTGAGCCTCCGAGCCGACGCACCTCAACGTTGCCGTTCGAGGTTTGGACCTGAACCGGCCCTTGTAGGTCCGAGACCCTTACGTTCCCGTTGGACGTGTGGGCCGATAGGGACATACGCTTCGGGATGCGGACCTCGTAGTTCACGCTCCAGTTACCCTTGGGACGAAGCTCCGAGACATCGGTGTAGACCCTCAGTTCGGGCTTCTCCTCGGACACGACGACCTTAACCTGACCGAGCCTCCTTCGGCCCTCTCCCTCCGACCATGCCCTTACCTTCTTAGTCGCCACGATGGTCACATCTTCACCATCGGTCCCCTCCACCTCGATGTTCCCGTTGGAGTTCCTGAGGTCCAGGTGTGAATATCCTCCGGCGGGTAAGATCTTCGTCTCTTGCTCCTCAAAGCTCCCTCCTCCGATGGAGAAGATGATATCCAAGAGTTCCTTCAATACTCCTCCCATGGTGTTCCTCCCGGCTCCGAGCCTACATCGTCTTCTCTATGGTCACATCACCGTCCCTCGTCTTTATGTAGAGTTCGGCGTCCAACTGTCTCCGGGAGACGTTAACGGGCTCTCTGGATGTGATGGTAGAGAGGGTCATCAACTGTAGGTCGTTCGTCTTATAGGGGTCTCCAAGGTCCTTAAGGGCATCGTACTTGATTGTGCCACATAGGGTGTTTACGGTCAGATTGATCTCCCCCAATATGTCCTCCTTCAGGAATACGAGCACCTCCCCGGAATCCGATTCGATACGGTACTTACTTTCAGGTTCGTAGGAACTTAGATGAAATCTGGTGATGCCGAAGCGGTTACGAATATAGACTTTCCCCTTCAGGTCGCTGGCCTCCAGGTTGACCCTCCCGAGGTCCACTCCTATCTCCCCGGTTATATCCCTGAGCGTGCTGTCCGGGATGTCCTTACGTCTGGCCTTATGGTCGCTCCAATCCGTGCTGCCGTATTCGTAGAAACTCTGGAGGAAACGTCCTCGGATTCCATATGCCCTCTTCACCGATGAGTTCAGAAGGCAGACGTTTCCTTGGACGTCCGAAAGCTCCACGTTGTAGCAGTGGACGAGGTTCACGTCCGATCTGAGGTCCCGGATGCGTACATGCTTCACGCCCATACTGCCGCTGAATATCGTTATGGTCTTGGAAACTGGTACGGCTACTACGAGGGCCACCCTTCCTATCGGACCGTGTAACAAGTCCTGTCTGGACCAGTTGGGGACGAACACCCTCCGGACTGCCTCGGTGTAAGCCTCCCTTGGAAGTACGATGTCCTCTACCTTCTCACGGATGACCGTGATGCGGGTGGCCCTGCCCTCCAGCGCACGTTCCACGATCTGGAACATCTCCTCCTCATCCGTAGATATCTCCGAGTATAGTTCCATGGGCAGGAAGGAAGTCTTACGCTCGAGCACTTCTTGGGTATATGCCTTTATATCCGATGAGGTTATCTTGTAAGCTACAGGCTGACCTCCCTCAGACTGCGTTCCTGAGAACACTTCACCGGGATGGGGGCCCACCTCAAGCCAGCTTTCTACCTGGTCCGCCAGGACCTGTATCTTCTCGGCGCTCGCCCGGGCCTCCTCCTCTGAGAACCCTATGGAACTTTTCGTGCCCGTAAGTACAAGCTCATCCCCATCCGTGTGGCATATTTCCACATCCGCATCCACGCCGAAGAAGAGTACGATGTGCTCTGTGTCCCCGAGGGGAACAGTCAGATGTACCTCCTCACGGCCTATCTTGCAGATGGCCTCTTCTACTTCCTTTCCGACCTTCGCTCGCTTCATGGCCAATTCCCCCCTTTCTTCGGGCGAAAGATGTTCCCTGAGCTTGACCCTCGACTGCTGGAGCCTCCCCTTGACCGTCGTGACCGGAAGTCCCATGAAGTCCGCTATCTCCTCGTAGGAAAGGTCGTCCAGATAGTACATCAGCACCACCTCACGGTACTTCTCCGGCAGGGCGTACACTGCATCCCAAAGGTCCAGGTCCCTCCGCTCGGCTGCATATCGCCTTACGGATGCCTCCGCCAGGTCGGGGGGAGCCATCCCTACGGTGTAGGCGGTCGTGCGCTGGCTTCGGACCCATTCCAGGCACCTTGCCCTCACGATTGCCCTGAACCAACTCCCGAAGCTCTCCGGCTCCCTGAGCTGAGCGAGCTTGCAGTAGGCGATTATGAAAGCCTCCTGCACTATGTCCTTAGCATCGTCCGTGCTGTGCACGTAGCTCAGGGCAGTGGCGTAGGCAGCGTCCTCGTACCTTCGGACGAGCTGTGCGAAGGCTTCCCTGTCCCCCTTGCGGGACCTCAGGACCAGAACTGCGTCGTCTTTACGCTTTGAGGATGCCATGGCCCTTCCCGGATGCTTCCCATATAATAGATGCACGAGGGGGGCGAAAGGGAAAATCTAAAAGACCTGGCCGAACCTTTCTATGTTACTCCTCACCGCCTTCGGATAGAACCTCAGGAGAAAGCGCAGGCGGTCCACCCGAACGTGTTCCCAGTTCAGTTCGTCCAAAGTGGGCTCGAGCCCCCTCTTCCTTGCAAGGTACACGAAGTCCAAAAGAGCCTTCTCGGGCTCGGCCAGTATCAGGCCGTCCTGGACCTCATACCCGAAGAAGAGTTCGGGCTTTATGTGGAAGTAGGATATCTCCCCAAGGTCCGTCCTGAACATCTTGGTCTTGTTGAGGGTGACGCAGGTGACCTCGTAGGGAGCCTGGTCCAGGACCCCGTGCAGGAAGAGGGCGTATTCCGAAGAGATGTAGGAGGGTGGATATAGGAATCCTGCGACCTCCTCCAAAGATGGCGAAGAGAGGTCGTTGGCGTAGAACCCCCTGCCCAGCTTCAGGACGAGCCCCCTCCTCCTCAGGCGGTGGAGGGCCCTCCTGAGGGAAGGCGGGGAAAGTCCCGAAAGCCTCAGAAGCTCTCCGAAGGTGTAGACCGACTTACCCCTGCGGAGCAGTTCCACCCAATCCTACCTCCTATCCTCCATAAGAACTCAAAATGGGAGGAGAAGGTGACATTTCATAGGCTTTCGTTGGATTGAACGCCGACGAAGTCCTTGATTCCTTCCGCCAGATAAGGTATATTTCGTCCGAGTTTCTATCTTGGATAATGGGGGTGATCAATAATGAAGGTTCTGGATAAGTTGAAGCTCCTAAAAGAAGCCTATTCGGACGAGGTAGAACTGGACCGTGTCTTGGGAAAACTTTTGGACATAGTGCTCAGCCAATATAGGCTACGCTTGGAGAGATACAACGAAGAATTGCAGAAGTTTGAAGCTCGCTACGGCATGAAATCCGATGAATTCTACCGCCGATTTGAAGCTGGGGAATTGGGCGATGCCATGGACTTCTTCGAATGGGCCGGACTATATGAACTCCGCCTGGACATCCTTGAGAAAATCCACCGTCTGGAGTCGGCATCGTGAAGAAGGCTATTCTAACACATAGCCCGGTATGCAGTCGTACCAGAGGTAGAAGGCCTCCCCCTCATGTTCGAGCTTGGGGCAGTCCTTCAGCTTCTCAAGGTTGTGCCATCCCTTCCCGTTGTACCTCCTGAAGAAGATACACCTGCCTTCCTGATCTACATACCACTCCGCAGCCTGAAGCCTCTCCTGCTCTCCCTTCCTCGCCGGGTCAGGAACCCAGAGGCAACGGAGACATTTGAACTTCCTGTCCCCTATCTTCACCTGGACCACCTCCGTCACCTCTTCCAACGCAGGTCCGCTGCCGTACCTGACCCTATCGCCGCACCTGTACACATCCCCTTCGGAGTAGAACTTCATCCCCACCCAAAGGCGAAGGGGCTCCTCCCATCCCTCCACTTCTTCTTCTATGGCGGTCCCTCCGACGGGCCTGTGCACGAACCTTACAACGACCACCTTATCGTCCTTTACCTTGTAATACCACCTATTCTCGCTCTCGAGTTGGTAGCCCTTCTTGGGATCGAAGTCCAGCACCGAGAACTCGTAGCATTCCTCACCCCCTATCAAGATCTTCCCTATGTACTTGGTCTGGGAAATCTCGGTCAGGACCCTTTCGGGCCAGTCGTAGAACGCCCATTCGGCCTCGTACCCCTCCTCTGCGACGGCGAAATAGGAGGGGATACCCACCTTAAGCTTTACCTCCATCTCCTCGCCTTCTAAAGGGGTTATGCTGACTTCCGGCTCGTGCGTTTCGAATTCCATCGTCTCCTCCTTGGTATGGCTCTTACGGGCGGAGGATGGGAGACCTCGGACTTTGGACCTTGGACTTATAGACACCTGGTTAATTCATCCTGCCCATCCTTCCGAACCTTCCGACCTCCTCCCCGAGGGGCCTGAGCACATCCTCCACAGGTCTACGGAATTCTCCCCTCGTCTTTCCCTCCTCAGTCCTCTCCCTCTTGGAAGCTATCAGGTAAAAAACTACGAGACCCCCACCTCCGAATGCTAACCCGGTCCCTACGATCCCCAGGATGGAAACCTCCGGCAGGAGGTAAAGTGCCACGAGGATGCCGAGACCTAAGGCCGAAAGTACTATGCCCCAGCCCAGGATGCGGGTTGAGACAGGCATAGGCCTCGAGGGTTCGACGGCCGCTTCCTTCCTGGCGAAGGGACCCCTGACCGCCATACGGCCCGGTCCTAAAACTGCCGCTGTACCGGCTATAATCAGAAAGATTATGAACAACGCTATAATTCCGACTATACCCAGCACTATCAACTTCCCTGTCCCGATGTTTGCAAGCAGTTCGAGGATTTCCCTCATCCTTCACCTCCTCGGTTTAATAGGCCGACGGACCGTAAGCGAGCCTTACGGCCTCCACCGTGGCTTCCGCCGTCTCCCGCAGTGCCCTCCAGGTGTACACGAAGCTCTCTACGGCAGCCCAGCACACGAGCCTGAGCCTTCCGTAGAGCAGTTCCATCGTCCACTTAAGGTTGAATAGGACGGCCCGACCTGAAAAGGTCAATAGGGCAGGGATACTCTCCGAAACCTCTTCCTCGGCCTTCCTCCCCTCAAACATAAGGACCACCTCCTCTGCGAACCCTTCGGGTACGGGGGGGACTGGATGTACCCCCATCCCCCTAATAGCCCGTTCGAGGGCCAACTCCTGCCTGCAACGTTCGCAGACCTCTAAGTGTCCTTCGATCTCCGAGACCTTCCTCGCCTCGAGCTCCCCTTCCAAGTAAGGGACAAGTAACCTCCTTACTCTCCGACACCTCATCTGAGCAACCTCCCGAGCTTTTTCCTCAACATCTTCCTGGCCCTAAATAACCTCGCCTTGACGGTCCCCACGGGCAGGAGGAGGACCTCTGCCACCTCCTCGTAGGACAAACCCTCGAAGTAATGCAACACCACGACCCTGCGGTACTTCTTGGGAAGCCCTGCCACCGCAGAACGCAGGAGATGGTTCCTCTCTTCCTCCTCCATCGCCTCCAGGACCGAAGGCCCGGAATCTGGGACCTCGGGAAGGGCCACCTCCGCCCGCATCCGGGACCTCTTCATCCTGCCCGTGCACTCGTTCAGTGCTATCCTGTATATCCAGGTGGAGAGCTTGCTCTCACCTCGGAAGTAAGGGAGCGATTCCAGGACCTTGAGGAACACCTCCTGGGCAGCGTCCCTTGCCTCCTCGGGGTCTCCGAGGGTTCTGTAAGCTATGCCGTACACCATCTTCTCGTGGGCCCTTATAAGCTCCAAGAGGGCTTCCCTGTCGCCCTCGAGGCACCTTGCGACCAGGTTCGCATCCACAAAGTTTTCCCCTTGCTCCTGTAACATTAGATGAACTTCCAGCAGAAAAGTTTCGTTTTATAGGCGAACAAGGGAGAGCTCGCCGAAGGGGATGGACAGCGATAAGGAGATACTCTATGTGGACAATCGGGTCTTCCAGACCGGAAGGTCGTAGGGGGAAATAACAGGATACAGGACCTTTGTGGTGGATGAGAGAGTGTGTTACTGGGCCGATGTCATATTATCACAGATAAGAGGACATCGTTCGGCAGGTCGGGTTCGAGCATCAGAGGTGAGGGTCTTGGTGGATGTTAGCCATCGAAATTTAAAGATGAGATTTACTTAATCCTAAGGACTACCGCCACAAGCAGGCCGACGATGGTGATCCAGGATGTAAGGATCAGTCCTATCACCCAGTTGAATTTCGTGTCTATCCCATCCAAGCGGCGTTCCACACTACTCAGCCGCTTGTCCATCTGTTCGAGGGTGCCCTCGATATGGGCGATCCGCAAATCGGTCGAGCCTGCACAGACTCCCATCGTCGGGTCCCTGACGGACCTTACTCCAACCACACGACTATCCCATCCTCGCCGTCCGTGGCCTCTATTCCCGCCCCTCGACCTGCAAGAAGCAGGTGCATCAATGCAAGACAGGCTGGCACGGTGAGACTCAGGCCTTTCTTCAACCACCTCCCGGCCTCGGGCCGCACTATCGCAAGGATCGCCAGGACGACGAGCCCGAGGGAAAACAGAAGTGCCAAGAAGACGAGCATAAGGGCAAGGAAGAGGGGCCCTATGAGGAACATCGGGAGCCGCATCCAGATACCCTTCCCCCCTCCGGCTATTCTCAACCTGAACCAGATGGGGAGCCCTCCGAGCTTCTCCCGAGATCTGGCTTCTTTAAGCTCCTTTAAAGCTCCCTCTACCGTGATCTCGCCACGGTCTAAGCGCTCCAACGGGCCTATCTTCCCAGTTACTCTATCCATACTTCCACGCAGTCGTCTCCATCGACTACCTCCACCAGCTTGCCGATCTTGACCTCCGTGAGTTCCCCGAGGATCTGGTCCAGGTTCACCCCCTTCTCTTCCATCTTGGCCTTGGCCTCCTGTGGGATGAACCTTACGGCGAACTTGGCGAGGGAAAGCGGAAGGTTTACGTTTACCTTCTCGCCCTCCTTGGTTGCTATCTTGACCCTGAGCCATTTGGCCTTTCCCTCGGTAGGTTCCTCCTGGGGTGCTTCGAGGGCTTCCAAAAGCTTAGCGGCCTCCTCCACACTTATCTTTCTCTCTTCCAACATCTTGAGGATCCTCAGCCTCTCCTCTTTCATAGCTCCTACCTCCTTCCGAGTTCCTCGAGCCTCCTTATCGCTTCGGACGACGTGATCTCTCCCCCCTCCAGCATGTCCAATATCTCCCTGCGCCTTTCCGCAAGCTCGGCCTCTTCCTCAACCCCG
>QNCW01000068.1 GCA_003645885.1 Candidatus Latescibacterota bacterium
CCGTACTCCCGATATGCCTCCATCAGGGCCTCGAAGTTCTCCATAGGAACGTCAGCCTGTAAGTTGTGGGCGGTCCCCAAGATGTATCCTCCTCCAGGGGCCAAAGCTTCTATCCTGTCCCTGACCTCCCTCCTGACTTCCTCGGGCGTTCCGAAGGGGAGGGTGCGCTGGACCGAGATCCCTCCCTGGAACGAGAGCGCATCCCCGAAGTCCGCCTTGAGGGCCCTCGGGTCCATGTCCTTTGCTTCGGGTTGGAGGGACTGGAGCACGTCCAGGCCGCAGTCCAACATGAGGGGTATGAGCTGTCTTACGGAGCCGCATGTGTGGTGCATGACCTTAACCCCGTAGCTGTGGGCCAGTTCTATATACCCCTTGAACCCCTCCATCAGGAACTCCTCCCACATAGAGGGGGAGACGAGGGGGCCCTCCTGGGAGCCGAAGTCGTCCCCCGTAAGAAGGATGTCAAGTTCGCCCCCTGCCGCCTCTAGTATCCTCTCCTCGTACTTCAGGTAGAAGCTCCTTATATGCGAGAATATAGCGTGGGCCATCTCGGGGAAGAGGGCCATATCTACAAATATCTGCTCCACGCCCCTGAGGTACATCGCTGGCTTGAGCTGGGCTATGCGGTTGAGCCTGTCGCCCATGAAGACCGCCACCTTCCCCTTCCTGTGCACCTCCTCGCACTGGGCCCTTATCCCAGAGTAGTCGAACCAATCCGGGGAGGGCCAGCGGGGGTACGATTCCACCTCCTCCACGGTCCGGGCGGAGGCCAGGGGAGGGGCGACCACCTCCCTGTAGGCCTCGGCCTTCAACCCCTTCCCCACCGTCACCCTCACCCTCGGAACCCCCCAGAGGTCCTCCTCGCTCCCGTCCGGAAGCTTCCTCAGTGGAGGGCCGACGTACCTTGGGCCCTCTATGTACCTGAGGTCAATATCGTAGAGGTCAAGTAGCTCCTCCTTAGAAAGTCCCAGGAGGACCTCGACCTTCCTGTAGAAGCCACTTGATGCCCAGAAGTCAACGGGGACCCTGTCGGGCTCCTCGTGGCTCAGGGCCAAATGTAACCGCTCCCTCGAGTCCATCTTACCTGCTTATCCTGGCCGTCGCTCCCTTTACCGCCTTCTCCACCTCCTCCTCGGTCGCCCAGTTGAAGTCCCCGGGGAAGGTATGGGCCAGGGCAGAGTACCCTCCTGCGAACTCCACCGCCTCCTGGGGGCCCTTGCCCTTGAGCATGCTGTATATGAGCCCAGCAGCGAAGCTGTCCCCGCCTCCGACCCTGTCCTCTATCTCGAGGTTCTCGTATATCCTCGAAAGGTAGAACTCCCTCCCGTCGTAGAGCAACGTCCTCCAGTCGTTCAGTAGCCCCGTCTTGGCGACCCTCAGAGTCGTGCCCACCATCTCTACGTTTGGGTAGCGCCTTACGACCTCCCTTGCGACCTCCTTGTAGCTTTCGGGGTCGAGCTGGTCGTAAGTTTCGGTCGTGCCGGGAGCCTTTATGCCCAAGGACTTCTCGAAGTCCTCCTCGTTACCTATGAGCACCTTGACGTAGGGCATAAGCTCCTTCGTGACCTCCTGTGCCCTCTCCGGCTTCCAGAGCTTCCCGCGGTAGTTGAGGTCGTAGCTAGTTTTAAGCCCCATCTCGTAGGCGGTCCTGAGGGCCTCGAGGGTGACCTGGGCAGCGGACTCCGAAAGGGCCGGGGTTATCCCTGTAGTATGGAACCATTTGGCCTTCTCGAATATCCCCCTCCAGTCGACCTCCCCAGGCCTTATGTGAGATATGGCGGAATGGCCCCTATCGTAGGTGACGGAGCTGGCCCTGGGGCCTATCCCGGTCTCGAGGAAGTAGAACCCCACCCTCTCGTACCCCACGCCGTCGAAGGGGACCCAGATCAAGAAGGACGTGTCAACCCCCCTCTCCCTGGCCTTGTTCCTTATGAACCTCCCGGCCCAGTTGTCAACGAGCTTCGAGACCCACGCGGTCCTGAGGCCCAAATTTGCGCAGTTCACGGCGACGTTGAGCTCCGCCCCGCCCACCGTTATCTCCAGGTGGTCAGCCTGCTCCAGGCGCATGTGCCTCGGGGCGGAGAACCTCACCATCGCCTCCCCGAAGGTCACGAGGTCGTGCATACCCCCTCCCTTCTAAAGTAACGGCATCCTTCTGGCCTTCTTCCTCTTAATTCCGAAGTGCTCGTAGGCAAGTTCGGTGGCCTCCCTCCCCCTCAAAGTCCTCCTCAGGTACCCCTCCTGTATGAGGTACGGCTCGTAGACCTCCTCTATGGTGTCCTTCTCCTCGCCCACGGCGGCGGCCAGGTTGCCGAGGCCGGCCGGCCCCCCGTCGAACTTCTCTATTAGGGTGAGCAATATCCTCTTGTCCATCTCGTCCAGGCCCCTCTCGTCCACCCGGAGCAGGTTCAGGGCCCTGTCGGCCACCTCCCTCGTGATCACCCCCCCTGCTCTTACTTGTGCGTAGTCCCTGACCCTCCTCAGGAGCCTGTTCGCCACCCTGGGCGTGCCCCTGGACCTCTTAGCTATCTCTCTCGCCCCCTCCTCTTCTATCTCTATCCCCAGTATCCTCGCCGAGCGGAGGACTATCTTCGTGAGGTCCTGGACGCTGTAGAAGTCCACCCTGTCGACTATCCCGAACCTCGCCCTGAGGGGTGCCGTAAGGAGCCCTATCCTGGTGGTGGCACCCACCAAGGTGAAGGGCTTGAGGGGAAGGCGCACCGATCGTGCGCTCGGGCCGGTGTCTATGAGGATGTCTATGGCGTAGTCCTCCATAGCAGCGTAGAGGTACTCCTCTACGGTCCTGTTCATACGGTGTATCTCATCTACGAAAAGTACGTCCCTCTCCTTGAGGTTCGTGAGGATCCCGGCCAAGTCCACGGGCCTTTCGAGCACCGGTCCCGATGTCACCTTTATGTCCACCCCGAGTTCCTTAGCTATTATGTGGGCAAGTGTGGTCTTCCCCAGGCCGGGGGGACCGTAGAGCAGCACGTGGTCCAGGGCCTCCCCCCTCACCTTGGCAGCCTCTATAGCTATCTTGAGCCTCTCTTTTAGTTCCTCCTGGCCCGGGAAGTCCTCGAAGCGGGTAGGTCTTATGGACCTTTCGAATTCTACTTCGTCCCCTATCGGCTTGGGTGTGGTTATGCGTTCCATTTATCCAAAAAGCTCCTTTGCCTTGGATGCTACGTTCTCCCCGAGCTTCAGGCACCTTTCGGCGTAGAGCCCCTCGGGGCTCCTGGCGGACACGGCGCCGAAGTGCAGGTACGGATAGCCCCTGGTTATCCCTCCGGAGTATATAAGCATCCCCCTCACGAGCATCCCGGCTATGAGCACCATCTCAGCGAAGTCCGCCCCACCTCCTCCCGGCCAGTTCTGGGAGACGAACACCCCTCCGAGCTTGCCCGAGAGGTCCACGTCCACCGTGTCCAGAAATTTCTTCATCTGCCAGCTCGGCGAACCCTCGTAGGTCGGGCATCCCAGAAGGACGGCCTGTGCGCTTTTCAGGAAGTCCCTGTCCAGGTCATCTACGGACATTACCTTCGCCTCCACCCCTTGGACCTTCAGACATCCTTCCCTTATAAGCTCGGCCATCTTCCTGGTGTTCCCTGTCTCCGA
The DNA here is from genome assembly GCA_003645885.1 of Candidatus Latescibacterota bacterium. GTDB lineage: Bacteria > Latescibacterota > 4484-107 > B68-G9 > B68-G9 > B68-G9. The sequence continues at coordinate 3,616 of QNCW01000068.1, forward strand.
GTGGTAGACTATCGCCACCTTGATCATATCACCTCCCCCTTTACAGCGCCTGCCATACCTCACGGACGAAGGAGATGCCGTCCTTTATGGCCTCGATCCCGCCGACCTCAGGAGCTATCGAAACCCAGCCTGAGAACCTCCTCGCCTTGAGGAAGGCGAGCAGGCCCTCTATGTCCACCAACCCCTCGCCCAGTGGCACCGGCTCCATCTTCGGACCCAGGTCCCCGAGCCTTATGTGGGCGATCCTCCCCCATGCCTCCCTGACGACCCCTATGGGGTCCTCCCCAGAGCGCACTGCCTGTGCCACATCCAAGCTGAGGTAGATATGAGGCCTCTGCCAGAGGGTCCTGAGTTCACCTGCCGGTGTCCCTGCGGTTCCCTCCACCGCCAGCCGGGTGTACCTCGCCCTGGCGTAACGGGAGGCCTCCTCCAGTCCCCTCCTCGCCCTCTCTAAGACCTCCCCGGGCATCATCCCTCCGGGCCACGATATGGGGACCCTCACCAGATCGGTCCTGAAGAGCCTGGCCAGGTCCACACCCCTCCCCACGAGCTCGACCTGTCTCCTGCGTTCGTCCTCCTCCTGGAGCAGGATGTCCACATCCAGGACCACCATGGAGGTCCTGAGCCCCTTCACCCTGAGGAAGTCGGAGAACAAGGAGATCTCCGAAGGACGGACGGCCTCCAGGTACCTCTGGTGAAGCTCTATGCCGTTCAGCTTGAGCTTCGAGGCCATCTTTATCCAATCCTCGAAGCTTAAGCTCCTCTCCTCGAAGATCTCCCTGAAGAGCCCCAGGGGCAGGCAGCTCAACTTAAGCTTCGGCTTACGGGAGAACAGGGCCATGACCTTAAGTCCCTACGGCCTGTGCCCAGAGGGCCCTCGCCCTCCTCCTTTCGTCCGGTCCCTCCTCGAACCACCCCCGCACTAGATGTAAGAGTTCTTCGAGGGAGCGGACCTTCCTGAACCCTACTGGCAACGAATCCAAAAATGTCCTGCCGTACTTCGACCTTACCGCCCTTCCGTCCAGGACGACCACCACGCCCCTGTCTTTCCTGTGGCGTATGAGCCTTCCGAACCCCTGGCGGAACTTTATGACAGCCTCGGGGAGCGAATACTCCCAGAACGGGTCCCTCCCCTCCTTGCGAAGCCTCTCGCACTTGGCCTCCACCAAGGGCTCGGTGGGGACGGAAAACGGGAGACGGACTATGACGAGCACCTCCAAAGCCTCCCCCGGCACGTCCACCCCCTCCCAGAAGCTGTCGGTGCCCAGGAGCACCGACCCGACCTCCTCCCTAAACCTTTTTGCTAAGAAGGACCTAGGCCCATCCAGGCCCTGTCCCAGGAGGAGCACCCCCTCATCTCCCAGCTCCTCCCTCAGGGAGCCATGCACATCCCTGAGCATGCGGTGGGAAGTGAAGAGCGCCAAGGTGCCCCTCCTGACCTCGAGCGTGAGCGTCCTCAGCACCTCCTCCACCGCCTCCTCGTAGCCCTCCTCCTTGGGAGATGGGAGGAAGGTGGGGACGCACACCAGGACCTGGCTTTCGTAGTCGAACGGGGAACCTACCCTGAGCGTCCTTACTCTCCCGGCCTGGGAGCCGCCCAAGCCGAGCCTCTCTATCATGTAGCCGAAGTCGCCTCCTACGGCGAGCGTGGCTGACGTCATCACAACGGTCTTCATCTTCCCGTAGAACTCCTCCAGGAAGGGGGCCACGTCCAAGGGGGCGGAGCAGAGCTTCACTTCCTTCCTCCCGGGAGGAAGCTCGGCCCAGTAGACGAAATCCTCCCTGCCGACCTCGGTTGTGAACTTGAGGTCCTCGGCCAGCTCCCCTACAGCATCCCTCGCTCCCTCGATCTCCGCCCTCCACTCCTTCTCCTCCTCGAGCCATCCTCCGAGCACGTTCAACCCCTCGTAGAGGCTCCTCAGCCCGCAGAGGAGCCTCTCTAAGTGCTCCAGGACTTCCTCGAAGAACCTCCCGTCCCTTATCCTCACCTTGGCTCCGTAGGGCCCGGGGTCGGGGAGCCTCTCGGCAAGCTCGCCGAAGAACCTTTCCCCCGCCTCCCTCACTTCCCCACACAGGACGATCAGTTCCTCGATCTTCCCCAAGATCGCCGACCTTCCCGGGACATCGGTCGCCTTAAGTTCGGCCCCAAGGAGGGCGAGCATCCCGGATTCCGCCTCTCCCCTCTCGTAGAGCTTAGAGATGGCCGATCGCAGCCTCCAGGGGGAAAGCTCCCTCCCTAAATGTTGGGAGGCCACCTTCTCCAAGGTGTGGGCTTCGTCGAATATCACGTTCCTGTAGTCACCCAGGACGCTGTGTTCGGCCGCAAGGTCGGAGAACACGAGGGAGTGGTTGACCACGATTATGTGCGAACCCAGCGCCTTCCTCCTTGCGGAGGTGACGAAACAGACTTCGTAGAAGGGACATCCGTTCCCGAGACAAGAGCCCGCCTCTGAACAGAGCTTCCCCCACAGCTCCCCCCGGGGGAAGCCGGCGTGCTCCTCTATATCCCCGGTCTCGGTCTCATGGGCCCAGAGGACCAGATGGAGCAGGAGCCTCCTTTCTTGCCTGCTCAGCTCCGAGAGCCCATCCCTGAACAGCCTCTCCCACCTCCTCCTGCATAGGTAGTTCCCCCTTCCCTTTACCAACGCCGCCCTGAAGGGGACGCCGAGGGCGTCCCTCAGGAAGGGTATGTCCTTGAAGAAGAGCTGGTCCTGGAGGTTCTTAGTGTGGGTGGAGACTACGGTTCGGTCGTCGTTAGCTGCACACCACAGCACAGCCGGCACGAGGTAGGCCAAGGACTTCCCTGTCCCTGTCCCGGCTTCCGCTAAGATTACCTCCCCCTTGTTGAAGGCCCTGCATACGGCCTTCGCCATCAGGACCTGCTGGGGCCTGTGCTCGTAGCCCGAAAGCCGCTGCGAGCATACGCCCCCTTCGCCGAGGACCTCCTCCACGGCCTCCTCCGGAACCTCCTCGGAGGGCTCCCTCGGGGAGAGGGCCTTTAGAGGTTCGAGCTTCCTTCCACCTATCCTCGAGGGAAAACCGGCCGACCTCCTGAGCGCCTCCAAGAAGACCTCCTCAAGCTCGGTCCCATGGGCCACATAGGCCATCCTCTCGAGGACCTTGGGCTCCTTGGACGAAAGCTCATCGAGAAGCTCCGAGAATACGGAGGCCAACCCCTCCGCCGCCGAGAGGACGTCGTCCTCCCGGACCCCGAGGGCGCCGAGCCCGTAGTCCCCCGCCCACCACCTCACGGTCCTCGCCAACGCCTCGACCTCCCAGACGGGCCCCCTCCATGCCCCGAACCTGCCCATCCTCGTCCTACGGTCCTCGATCCCCCTGACCAGGTCCCAGGAGTGCGCCACGACCGGGCGTCCCGAGACGAAGGCCTCCAGGGAAGGAAGGGCATCCGAAGGGACCCTCAGCCTGTCCCTCACCTTCCCCTCCTCCAGGAGCACCGCCCCGACTTCACCTCCCAGGACGTGCAGGCAGACGAAGGGCCTCATGTCGTCCACCTCGGCCTTATGGGCTCCCTGACCTCCAAGGTCATCCTTCCGTCCTCTTCGAAGATCACGATGTACCTCCTCCAGTTACCGTCGTCCCTGGGGAGGGGGTCTCCGGAGTCGTCGAAGGAGAGGTGACAACCCCTGCTCTCCCTCCTGACAGCGGCCGCCCTAAGTATCATCTCCCCTACGTCCAACATGAGGGAGGTCTCTGCAGCGAATGCGGGCCCCTCCTCGTCCACCTTCACTCCCATCTCCTTGAGCCTCAGAATATTTTTCAATCCCTCCCTGAGCCCCCGTTCCGTCCGCACCACCCCCGCGCAGGCGGACATCACCTCCCCGAGCTCCCTTCTGACCTCGGAGGCAGGGGTCCCCTCCTTAAGCTCCTCGAGCTCGGTCAGGGCCTCCTCCAGGTTCGGCCTGTGCGCACCAGCCCACCTTGCGGCACTCTCCCCCGCTATCCTCCCGAACACCTGACAGTCCAGAAGGGAGTTCCCACCGGGACGCTTAGCGCCGTGTTGGCCGCCTGCGACCTCCCCAGCAGCGTAGAGCCCCGGGACGGACGTCCCTCCGTCGGGACGTATCTTGACACCTCCCTGGAAATGTTGCACTGCGGGGGCTATCTCGAGCAGGTCCCCCCTCGCAAGGTCCACGCCCCTTTCCCTTAGCCACTCCACGGACTGAGGGTTTATGGCGAGGAGCCTGGCCAGGGGGTTCCTCGAAAACCTACGGTCGGAGAGGTCCACGCCCTTGGACCTATACCAGCCCACGATCTCCGGGTCGACCCGTGACCAGTCCAGGGCCTCCGGGTTCCGGGAGAAGTCGAGGAAGACCTTATTTCCCCCGTCCACCTCCCTCTGGACAGCGACATCTATCCTGCTCGTGGGCTCCTCGTACATAGCGGGCCAGCTCGCACCCTTGCGGAAGAGCAGGTCCACGACCTCGTCAGGCCGTAGGTACCTGTACAGGAACTCCTCCCCCCTGCCGTTTACGAGCCTCGGAAGGGCCCTGAAGAAGCTCCCAGAACATGCGAGCTTGGTCCCCACCGAACAGAGGCCTATCTGGAGGAACTCCATGTTCACGAGTTCTGCACCTGCCCTGTACGCCAGGCCGTAACCACTTCCCGTCGTTCCCGGAGGATATGCGTTCACCTTGAAGATCTCCCCTCCCCCGCCCGTGGCGAGCACCACCGCACCAGCCCTCACTACGATGAGGTCGCCCGTGGCCTCGTCCACGCACAGCGCACCTGCTATGTGGCCTTCTGCCTTCAGGAGCCTCACGACCGCTGTGTGCTCCCTCACAGGTATCCCGAGGCGTCCGACCTCACGGACCAGCGCCTCTTCTATGTGGTTGGCGGTATAGGGGCCCGTATAGCAAGCCCTGGCGTACTTGGAACCGTCGGTGACGAACTGGTCCGGAAGGCCGTCGGGCCTCCTCACGAAGGGCACCCCGATGGATTCTAAGTAGTGGAACGCCTCGGCAGAGCCCTTGGCCAATATCTCGGCAAGGTCGGCGTCCGAGACTTCGCCCCCGCCGAAGTATATGTCCTCCGCATGGTACTTCCACGAATCCGGTCCACCTGGCTCGGTGTGGGGTAGGGTGGCGTGGAAAGCCATCCTGTCGGAACAGGCAAGAGCTGTGGCACCGCTCCTTCCGAGCTTCCCCTTGGTCACGACAAGCACCCTCTCCGGCTCGCCCAGCACATCCGAGGCCGATATCGCCGACCTGAGCCCCGCACCCCCAGCACCCACCACGAGCACGGAACAGTTCAGATGCCTCACGGCCTCACCCATCTCGACCGCATGACCAGACATTGGTATCTACCATCAGTCCCCCACCATTCGAGGGCCTCTTTCTGAATCTCAAAGGCCCTGTGGATAGCTTTACTCATCTGCTTAGGAAACAACCCAGACTTGACGAAATGTCGGTCGAAGAGAGCTATCACCCCGCTGTGCTTCGCAGCTCCCTTTCCGATACGGGTCAGTAAGGCCAGTACCGCATAGAACATCGCATAGTAAGCACGATTGATCACACTTTCAGGACTTCCGCCTCCTTCCAGAAGCAGATGGGCATCTCTGAGGGTCTCTCGTGCCTTTTGAAGCCGATAATTAATGAGGGCTTTAAGGTCTTCGTTCATACTCGGATACCTTCCCTCTCAACCACCATAAAGAACGGCGAAACGGAGAGTCTCTTTATCTCCTCGAAGGTGGCCGGGACCACTGATATAACTTTGCCCGCCTCAAAGCCTACCTCCCAGGCCACATCCAAGATGGAATCTAAAGTTCTCTCCTCCAGCTTGGGGACCAATACCAGCACATCTATGTCCGACTCCTCGGTAGCTTCCCCCCGTGCCTGGGAGCCGAAGAGGATAACTTCTAAAGGCCCTCCCAGATTCTTGATGAGTTCCTCCCGCAACTTCTTCGCCAACCTCAGGGCGCTGTCCTTTCGGCTTTGCATCTTAGGACCTCACAAGGAAATATCCTCCAACACTACACGCCGGAACACATTAGGATCGCCGAAGCACTTGTGGGCATCGATCACCCCACCATTCAAGGGCCTTATGTTGGAGTTCAACGGAAGTATAATGTACCTCACGGCCTCACCTCACAAGGCTGACCTTCCTTACGTATCCCCCTTCCCCGGTCCTCGTCCTCACCACGTACACCCCGCTCGGAGCCAGCCTTCCCCTGTAGGCCACCTTCCTCAGCCTCATCCCGACATCTCCCACCTCGGTCAGCCTCAAACTCATACCTCCCGGACCTCTACCCCCAAGCTTCAGGAACCTGCCCACCGACCTGCTCCCCCCGCTCCCGACGACCTCTATGAAGTAAAACCCATCGCCGAGCCCACCAAGCTCCATATCGAGCCTGTACATCCCACGGCCCACCCCTCCGAGTCCTCCATCGAACACCTTCTGCCCGAGGATGTTGTACACCCTCACCTTAAGCTCCTCCCTCCTGGGAAGGCCCAACAAGAAGCTTATCCTTTCCGATGCCGGGTTGGGATAAGCCCTGACGATGCCGAAGTGCTCCGGGACGGTCCTGGCCTCTTCCTCCTCAACGGCAGGGGGATAGACCAGATAGGTCAGGGTGAACTTCATCGGGAAGAGCGTCCTACTGTCATCCCATTTGACTATCGGCCGATTTGTTTCCCCCTCTTCCTGACGAGGAAGAGGGTCGAACCTCAAACCCCTGCCTTCCTCCTGAACTCATCCAAACTTCCTGCCCTTATAGCCAACCGGTGCCACTTCCTCAACACATCCCTGTCCTTTTGCCTCCTCACTACCTCCTCCAAATCCCCAGGCACATCCCCAAACCTCTCCTCCAAAGCCTCCAACACCATC
>QNCW01000069.1 GCA_003645885.1 Candidatus Latescibacterota bacterium
AATGAGCTTCAATTCTCCTTCCACATGTGACGCCCTCGGCTCCACCTCGAGCCTCAGGACCTCCCTTAAAAACTCCTCCAGCCTCCCCAACGGCACGTAGCCCGGCCCCAACGAACAGAGCATGGTCCCTCCGGCCCCCACGAAGTCACCGAGGTCCTCCAAGGAGTACTTATGGCTGAAAAGTAAGGGAACTATGAGCAGCTTGAAGGCCCTCAGGTCCTCGCCCTTCCTGACGATCTTGGGAGAAAGTCCGGCCATCTTGCAAACTACGAAGCAGTTAAATGTAGCCCTCCCGACATCCTGGTTGTACACGTTCGTCGGAAGGAGCAACCCAACCTCGCCTTCATCGAGCTCGAAGGGGGATATATCTTTGATCACCTTGGAGAAATCCCTCATCCTGAGGGCTGCCGGCTTCTCCGTGCCGTCGGCCCTGGTTATGCCGTAGCAGGTCATGGGGAACCTCTCGTCGTAGGGGCACCGGTCGGCCCTGGCTTCGTCCGACCAGCTCCAGCTCATTACCCCAGCAGCGCCGTTTACAAGTGCGCTGAACATGACGACTTCGTAATATGCCCCGACATCCTCCTCGGAGAACGTGCCCGTGCTCAGGCCGAATTCCTCCAAAAGCACGGGTTTCCCCAGCCGGCAGAACCTTATGCAATAGGCAGGAAAATAGGTTCCCCTGAAGCTCAAGGGGGATTCCCCCTGGGGCAGGAACTTTGGGTAGGTATGTATGGAAAGGAAATCCAGGTATGGGGCCACAGGCTCTATCCGGAACCGGCTTTCGCCAGCGATGTTGTGCTGATCGAGTCCGACAGTTACGGGATGGTTCCGGTCCACCTCCCTTACGGCCTCGGCCAGCGACCTCGTCCAATTTGCAGCCCATCCGGGGTCGTCCGGCTCCTCCCAGTAGGAAGGTTCGTTGCTCAGGTCCCAGGCGAAGATCGCCTGCTCGTCCCCGAACCTTCCGGCTATTTCCCTCACGAGCCCCTTTTGTCTCTCTATGACCTCGGCCGAGTAGATGCTCTTGCCTATGGCCCAGGAGGGAACCCATTTCACACCCGCCAGGTCCCCGGTCACTAAGGTGGGTAGAAGCTTAATTCCGTTCCTCTTGGCTATCTCCACCATCTCCTCGAGCCTTCTTATTGCTTCTTGGTCGTACCTTCCCGGCTCGGGCTCGAAATCCGGCCAGAGCAGGATTATCCGGACGGTGTTTATCCCCAACCTTCCCATATTTCGGAAATCCCTCTCTATCTCCTGTGGGTCCCACTCCCGCCACATCCGACAGTCGTGCTTTGAGGGAAGGTAATTGACCCCGACCGGGAAGAAGAACTCCCCTTCCGTCCTGAAGTATCCTCCTTCGATACTTGCCATATTTCCGCTTCGACCATGCGGAAGATGAGCTACGGGGTAACCATCACGCTGACTATCTCGAACCCCTTACACGGAAAGGTCACCCCGTTGCCCTGCACCCGAAGCGGGGATATCCTCCCTTCGGCGAGGTTCACCAGCCATGCCTCACCGATGGGACGGGAGAATTCCATCGTCACTTGAGCATCCTTCCCCGTGGTCTCCCATCCCCTGAGCACGATGCCGTCGCCATCTTCCGCCTTCTTGACCACGGTCACCTCGAACTCCTCCGGGGCGACCGAAACGAAGCTCGAGCGCCTTCCCAATTCCCCGGGATGTTCGTCCGTCCCCACGACGAGGATGGGGTTGTTGAACCCGTGGGCGACTTTAATTACATCGAAACTGGTCCCACCCCCAGGATGGGGATAGAGCGAATATTCGAACTCATGGGTGCCCTCCTCGGCAGCCAGAGGAGCGTAGTAGCCCTTGTAATCGGAGAGGGCCCTGAGGAGCACCATCTCAAGCTTTCCACCTTCCACCCAGTACCCGGCCGTGCCCTTGTTCACCAGCGCCACGCCGTACTTCCCGTCGCAGCAGTCCACGAAGGTCTGGGCGCAGTAGTAGCCCTCGGGCCTTGGGCTTACGCAGTACGGCATCTCGTGCTTGATGCTGACCTTCCCCCAATCCAGCCGCAGCGGGAAGCAGAGCTTGACGAAGAGGTCCTTCCCCTTAAAATCGGCCAAGGTCGTCCTGAAGTCTATCCTGGGAATTCTGCGGTAGAGCACGACCTCCTGCACCCTCCTGCACCCTTCGAACCTGCCCTCCACCCTGAGGACGGACGCAAGTGGCGTGCGTTCGCAGGTTATCGTGCATCCCGGGTAGTCCTTCCCCCTGAAGACCTTATCCGTAAGGCCCAGCCTTCCCTCCAGGTCGGGCTCTTCCTCCTTTATCGCTACGAGTTCGTTTCCGAGGAAATCGGAGCTGTCGAGCACCTCCCGGCCGTTGACCTTGTCGAAGATGCTCTTTACGTAGCCAGTTTCGGGCTCGAGCTCCACCCGGTAGAATTCGTTCTCTATGCAGGTTCCCTCGGAGGGCCCGAAGGCTTCCTTCGGTTCCTTCGGGACGATGGAATAGACCGCATATCCCAAAGGTGGCAGGTCCTCCGCCAGAAATTCAAAAAGCACTGTCCTTATCCCCCCGTTCTCCCTCAGCCTCTTATCCAGAACCCGACAGGGCACCTCCTCTCCCCGGTCGTCGTACACCGAGAAATCCTCCACGTGCTCCCTGAAGACCGCTATGTAACGGCACACGTCCGTGCGGGAGAAGGACAGGGGGTTGAAGACCAAAAGCGGATACCTCAACCCGGAGGTATCTATCCTCCTCGAGATGGCGTCCAGCGCCCTTTCTGCGACCTCGTCCGAGGTGCATACCACGGAAGCATAGCGGTTCATGGCCTGGTTGTACACGTCGTCCGTGTGGCTGCCTCCCACGATGTCGTGGAAGTGGTTGAACAGAAGTCTTTCCCAGGCTCCGTCGAGGCTCCCTTTTGGATACGGCTCGCCGAACCAGCTTCCGAGCGCTGCCAGTCTCTCAGCGGTCATAAGTTTGACCTCGGCCAGTCTGTTCAGCTTCTTAAGTTCTATCCTGTTGCTGAAGGTTCCCCGAAGGTCCCCGAAGGCCAATGGTAGGTTGAAATCCGCGCTGTAGGTAGGAAGGCTTTCCCCCTTGAGGGACCTGAAGAACGTGCTGGGGGTTGCCAGCCTCACGCTTTCGACCGATATCCCCAGCTCCTCCGCCGCTTTGCGGACGATCTTTTCTATCTTCTTCGAATCCTCGTCCGGCACGTACACATCCCCTCCCCAGGGGATAAGAATTTTATCCCCAGATGCATGCTCGACGGCCTTGCGCAGCAACTCCTTTACATTCCCTTCCCCGCCTCCGTAATGGCCGAACATCCAGTGCGCCAGGATCTTGGAGCCGTCCGGTGACTGAAACCAGAACTCCGAGCGCTGCCCCTGTAGCTCCGGAGGCACCCCACGGGAGAAGACGTAATACTTCATCCCGGACTTGGCGAGTATCTGGGGGATCTGTCCGCAATGTCCGAAGGTATCTATGTTCCAACCGCAGACGGAATCCGCACCCAGCACCTCCTCCATCCACCTCCTGCCGACCAGGATCTGACGGACGAGGCATTCTCCGCCCGGCTCTGCGATCTCGGGTTGGACGTACATTCCTCCGACGACCTCGAAGCGCCCCTCGCTTATACACTTTTTGAGGAACTCCCTGTCCTCATCGCCGAGCACCTCCCAAAATGCCCTCAGCACCGTCACCTGGTCCTGGCAGAAGGCGTAGCCCGGGTCCTCCCTCAGAAGCCTCAGGGCGCTCTTCAGCACCCTCCTTGCGTACACCTTCATCTTGGGGTAGTCCCAGTACCAGCACGTATCTATGTGGGAATGCGGCACTATGTAGATCTGGTAGCTCCTCATCTCTAAGTCACCTTGGGCTCTATGGAAAGGAGCCCACAAAGCTCCAGAAGTTCCCTTTTAAAGTCGCCGTAGGCTATCGCATAATGTTGGCTTGCGAGGTTCTGGGCCACGTCGTCCCCGTTTCCGTCCAGTACCACCTCCATGGAGGGGTAGGGGAGACATCCCACCTCCCTGAATGGCCTGGGCTTTTTTGCTTCACCGGTTACTATGTGCATCTTGAGGGACCTGTCCCTTTTATACCCCAGCCTCGCCAAGGTGACCCTTCCCTCTCTGTATAAGCTACAGTTGGCCACCCCCTCGTAGAGGACCTCGGTCTTGCCGACCTTCGGCCTTCCGTCGCAAAGGCCGAAGGGTGCGTACCCGCAGGCCCCGACCAATATCCTGTCCTCCTCCACGGTATGTATATCCCCGTAGCTTACTGTCCCTCCCGTGAGGTAGTGGAGCATGAGCTGGGTCACTATCAGGGGGATGTCCCCCTCGCAGGAGCAGGGGAGTTCGTCCCCGAGCATGGAAAGGGGGATGCAGGGGACGGACCTGTAGTATTTGGAGAGTTCGTACTGGCACTTGATCTGGAGGGCGGACCAACCGAACTCCTCCACGAGGTCCTTCAGGGCCCTGTACATCTTCAGGGAGACGATGAGGTCCCTGTCGGTTACGCCCTCCCCTATCTCCCAGTTGTCCTTAGCCTCCTTCACCAGCTCCTCGACCTCATCGTCCCCCATCTCCTCCGTCCTCTTGACAACGACGTACTGATCAAGGTGATGCACCTCAACTCCCAGCTTCTCCCTCAAGGGGAGGTGGTCGAAGCAAGCTGTGTACATCCCCATGGATGCGTATCCTAAAAGCCCCACCGTGGAATGCCTCAGCCTGTGGACGGCAGAAGCCGCCTTGGAGAATAGGGAGATCCGGCTTTTAACCTTCTCCTCATCGGGCATCCCGTACACGAACTTGAAGTTCAGGCCCAGCTCCTCGAACGTCTGCCTTACGACCCCCGCTCCCGGCATGGGCCCCAAGGTCATCCATTCGTCCTCCTCCTTGAACATGGTATGGCTCCAGAGGAGTATGGGCTTATCCCTGAATTCATCTACCACATCCACTACATTCGGGGCCTCTACCCAGGAGAGGATGAGCACGACCATAAAGTCGAAGTCCTCCTCCCTCAGTACCTTCACCGCACCTTCGGCGTCCGAGCGGACCTTCACTATGGGCGAGCACCGAAGCTCTATCCCCAACCCCTTCAAAGCTTCCACCGATTCCTCGGTGAAGCGCTCTAAGTAGGAATCCGGGTAGCCGGGATATCCGAAGGGCACCAGGACGGCCTTGGGCTTAATATCTTGCATCTTTACCTCCTCGCCAACGTTGTGCCTACCTTGGGCACCCACAAGAGGTGCCCCTACAGCTCCTTCAGGGCCTCCTCCACCGAGGCGTCCTCGTGGACTATGCGGCAGAGGGCACGGGTCATGGCAGCGGGGTCCTTATAGGTCCAGACGTTCCTGCCCACGGAGACCCCACAAGCCCCGCATTCCATCGCCTCCCGGACGAACCTTAGGAAGACCTCAGGGTCTCCTGAGGCCGGACCCGAAAGCACCACATAGGGCACGGGGCAGTATTCGATCACCTCCCTGAAGGTCTTCGGGTCGCCGGTGTAGTACCCCTTGACGATGTCCGCCCCGAGTTCGGCTGCGACCCTCGCTGAGAACTTGATGACTTCCGGGTCGGACGGCCACTGCCTCTTGGCCCTGTCCTTGAACTGGTGGGAGAGCATCTCCGGGGGGATCATCTCCGTCATCATCGGCATCCCCCACCTATCGCATTCGTCAGCAGTTGTGCCTATCTTCCTGGAAAGCTGCGCTTCCCTTGGAACTCCTATGACCCCGAAGGTGGCCACTGCGTCCGCCCCCATCCTCAGGGCCGCCTCCACAGAGCAGATAAGCTCATCGTTCGTGAGGTCCGGCCCTATGGACGTGGCGGTGCCGTCTATCCTCAACATCAGGGAAGTCCCGGTCCCCGCAAGCTCCTTGTACACAAGGCGGGCTATACCGGGGGTCAAAAGGACCGCATCGGCTCCCCCTTCGACCGCCTTCCGGACCACCTCAGCTGGGTCGCTTATCTCCCTCATGGGCGCTATGCATATCCCATGGTCCACGGTCACGAGCACCATCCTCTTGCTTTCGGGGTTGAAGAGCCTGCCCATCCTGAGTTCCTTGCCTACGCTCATCTTTTCCTCCTGTGTATGGCCCCAAGAAGTTCCTCGCCCAGATTTCTGAGCAACACGCTGAAGATTTCGAAGGGCCCCACCTGCACGGGCACCTGGTTCCCCTCAGCCCCCATCTCTTCCTGTACCTCTTCCAAAAGGTCGGTCTTTGAAGCCCGGACCGGCCTGAAGAACTTGAGCCTTCCCTCCGTCTTTTTCCCTTCTGCCTCGTAAAAGCGCACCAGGATGCCTTCGCCCGACCTTTTGACAGCGGTTACGACCAGGTTTTCGGGCTCTGCGGAAAGGAAACTCCCTTCCTTAGGAAGCCGCCCCCCGTGCCTTGTGGCCTTGACGGGTATCAAGGGGTTGTTGAACTCTAAGGCCACCCTGTAGGACCCAGCCTCCCTCCACGTGTCCCTATGGGGGTAGAGGGCATAGAGGAAGGTGTGGGAGCCCTTCTCCAGGGCTTTCCTCCCCATAGGCCAGTATTGGGAGACCCTCCCGGCTTCCTCCAGGTACATCCTCCCTATCCTCTCCTGCCTCGGCTGCCCGAAGGGCGAGCCGAGGTACATAGCATCTATGCTCCTCAGGAGGGTGAGGAGCATGACGTTTTCCACCGTGCTGTTGCCCGGAAGGCCCTGGTTTATCAGGGTTACCCCGTAATTCCCCTCAGATAGGTCCATCCAGTTTATCGTGGGATGCTCCCCCTCGGACCTCCTTATGGCTCCGTAGGGTATCTCGTGCCAGATCTGACCGCCTTTCAAATTTATCGGAAAGGCCACCCTTATCCTGCGGTGTTCGCCCTCGAACTCTACATCGGTCCGGAAGTCTATCCTCTTGACCTTATCGTAGATGATTATGCTCTGCCTGAACCTTATCTTGTTCAGATTCCCGAGGGTGGAGATGCTCGCCCTGACGGGCCCTCCCTCGCTTATATGCCCGTACGGGACGCACTTCATGGTGTTGTCGGCCAGGTCGGGGTCGGGGAGGTCCTTTATGGGGATGGCCGTCTGATGGCCGTCTATGTTCCCGTTTATGTGGCAGACCGAGCCGTGATCGGATTCGTCGAAGAGTACGTTGCCCAAGTATTTCTCCGTCCGCAATACCTCCCTTTTCGCCTCCTTGTCGTATATGCTCGTTATCGCCTTGGATACGGGGTCCACGGTGATGGAGTAGAACCTGTTCTCTATCCTATATCTTCCTCCTTCTGCCTCTGTCCTTATGCTCGTTTCGAACTTCCCTTCCGAGGTTCCATCCGTCGGAACCGCAAAATATGTCCTATACCCGAGCGCCGGCACATCCTCGGCCTCGAAGGCTAAGACGACCCTGTTCAGCGTTCCATCGGGGTTCCTGCCAGCTTCCGTCAACTGGAACGGAACTTCCCGACCTTGGGTGTCCCTGAGGAGCGTTCCCCTTACTCCGGCATCCCCGAAGGCAAGCTCCACCTCCACCACGTCCGTCCTCGACCAGGAGAGGGGGTTGAAGACCACGATGGGAATTCCCTCCCCCTGGGTATCCACCTCGCCCACGATCGCCCCAAGGGCGTCCTCCAGGACTTCCCTGCAAATTCCCTCCGCCTTACAGTAGTCCACCATCATCCCCTCGTACACCTCGTCGGTGACCTCGCCGTTGATGGCGTCGTGGAACTGGTTGAGGAGGATGATCTTGAGGGCTTCTTCAAGGTCCCTTTCAGGATATGGGAGGCCGAAGAGGGAGGCTACAGCAGAGAACTTTTCCGCTGTGAGGTACAGGTTCTCGAGCCTCCTGTTCGTCTGCTTGATCTTTATGCGTGTGCTGTAGGTGCCGCGGAATATAGGGTTGAACTCCCCTCTCAGGACCGGAAGCTCTTTTTCGTGTTCCTCCACGGCCTCGAAAAACTCGCTCGGCGTCGCTATCTTGACCTGCAGGTCCTCCCTCAGCCTCCTCCACCTTCTGACGACCTCGGGCATGTGGCGTTGGGGCGGTGTGAAGTCGTCTCCGTTGGGGAAGAGCAAGTTATCCGTAGAAGCCCTTGGCTTCATCCTCTCTGCGAGGTCGTCGAGGAACCTTACGGCCTCTCCTTCGTGGGTCACGTTTATGAAGAAGGAGTACCTCCTTTCCCCGGTCGGAAGGTAAGCTGCTCCGTAGCCCAACGGCATCCTGTGCGTCAGTATCCGGGTACCATCTATCCCCTCCCAGAGGAACTCCGAGGGGGGTTCCTGGGGAACTCCTCTCCAGAACACAAAGTAGTCTATGCCCGATTTCTTGAAGATCTGGGGGAGCTGGGCCGACTGGCCGTAGGTGTCGAGGTACCACCCACACTTGGCCTTGACGCCGAAGGCTTCCTTCACAAATTTCTGGTACATAAAGTTATTCCTCACCAAAAACTCCCCCGAGGGAAGGTTGGGGTCCGGCTGGGTGTACCCGCTGCAGACGAGTTCTATCCGTCCCGCCCTTACGGCATCTATGAGCTTTTCTCCGAGCTCGGGATAGCGCCTCAGGAATTCCTCTACGTATACCGTCTGGTCTATGCAGAATTTGTATTCGGGCTCCACTTCGAGGAATTCCAAAAGGTCCATCAAATTCCTGGCCGTGATGTCGAAGTACTCCTCGAAGGGCAACTGCCACAGGGCGTCGAAGTGCCAGTGGGGCACTACGAAAACTTTCCATCCCTTCATGGGTACCTCCCTAATTCAGTCCTCGAGTGCCTCGTATATGACCTTGCCCTCCGCATGCTTCGGAGGAGGGAAGCCCAGGATGTGGGCTATAGTTGGCGCGAGGTCAACGAGCCAGACCGGCCTTTCGAGCTCGTAGTTCCCCTTTAAACCCGGCCCTGCCATAATGAGCACCGCCTTGAGGGAACTTATGCCGTAGTCAGCGGTCGGAAGGAAGTGCCCGTGTCCCTGGCCGTAGAGTCCTCCCGGCCTTACGGCCACTATGATGTCGCCTATCCTCTCCCCGTAAAGTCCAAGGAGCTTCGCGTCCTCGGACTTAAGTATAAGCGAAAAAGGACATACCCCAAGCTTGGGGTCCTTGTAGCCCCTCAGCGCCTCCATTATCCTGTCCCTCAAATTCTCATATTCCTCCGGCTCTACCACGCCGTCGGGCTCCCTGCCCTTCAGGTTTATGTAGATGTGGACGCTGTCGAAGAAGGCGGCCTTGGTCCTGGACCAGTCTATCTCCTCCCTCCCGGACTTGGGCTTGCTCCCGGGCTGGACAGCCCTCTTCTTGTAGCAAAGCAGCCCCTCCCTTTCAAGAATCTCGCTGATTATATCGTCCACGTGCTTGGTGGAATGGAACCCTATGACCCCGTGGTCAGAGACGACCACGACCAGGGTATCATCGTCCGCCCGCCCGGCTATCCTGCCTATCATCCGGTCCACGATCTCGTAGGTCCTATCTATCAGCCTTAGACATTCCTCCGACTTCCTGGGATCGGAAGTCGTCAGGGGTTCGGCCTCCCTTATGAGGTTGTCGAATATGTAGTCCGGAGCGTGGGACTGAAGGAAGAAGAGGTCCCAGTTGTAGTTCTCCATGAGGTAGGCCGCCGCCCTTGCGAACCACTCGTGCTGGTACTCCAGCTCCTCCATCATGGTTTCGTGATCCGCCCAGGCCCCGTAAACCTGCCCCTCCTGGACGTATCCCACCCTCTGAAGGAAGGGGCCGACATGCTCCACAAGCTCCTCGGCCACATGTTCTGGGTACGACCAGCCCGTGGTGGGCATTATCTGGCTGCAGTAGATCCTAAGCTTCGAAGCGTCCTCGGAAAGCTCCAGTAGTTTCAGCCTGACGGTGCCGACTTTGTCCTCGAAGCTCAACCTGAACCAATCCGTCCATTCTCCCGGCGAGAGGATTCCTATGGTGGCATCCCTCTCTGCGGAAACTATGACCCTGTCGTATCCCTTGCCTTGGGAATCTATCGCCAATAGGTAAAGCTCGGCCTTCAGATCCTCCGAGCCCAAGTCCAAGGCCGCTTCTAAGGGCTCGGAACGGGAATCGGGGATGTGCTTCCAGCCTGCAGCCGGCCTTAAGTAGATCCTGGTCGCATGGGGCTCCCCTTCCGTGGAATAAATCCTCGGCCCAGATATCTCGTGGATGCACGAGACGCAGAAACATCCGTCGACCTGGATTCCGTTCCTTACGGTGACGGGGAAGGTGGGCCCGGCCCACTTGAGAAGTATGCTCCTCTTGCCCGCCCTTTCGGCGGCCTGCCAGAGGAACTCAGCCTGAACTTCCCTGGTATCGAAGCCCGAATGCCACACCGATAGCGGCTCCCCTTTGTGGTGCACGGAGAAGCCTGTTATCCCGTGGGTGCCTGGCCAGGCTCCCGTGCCTATTGTGGTCCAATTGGTGGGCGTGTGGGTGGGAAG
>QNCW01000070.1 GCA_003645885.1 Candidatus Latescibacterota bacterium
GCCCTCGGGCTCGGCACGGACGATAAGGACGAACTGCCGGAGGATCAGGAGAGGGAACTCCTCGTATCCTCCGTCCGTTGGCTCATGGGGGACGGGAGATGAAGGTCACTTATACCCAGATAGGAACCATCCACTCCCCGTTCAAGGCACCGGAGGGCACGCCCATCCAGCCGGGTGGGGCCTCGGGCGTTCCGGGAACCGTGGAGGTCTTCCCGGAGTACGTTGAAGGTCTGAAGGATCTGGAGGGGTTCTCCCACATCATACTTATATACCACTTCCACCTGATAAGGGGTACCTCCCTCTTGGTCAGGCCGTATATGGACGCGGAGGCACACGGGATCTTCGCTACCAGAGCACCTAAGCGTCCGAACCCCATAGGGATATCGGTAGTAAGGCTGGAGAGGGTCGAGGGGAACCTGCTCCACATCAGGGATGTGGACATCGTGGACGGGACCCCGCTTCTGGATATAAAGCCATATGTGCCCGAGTTCGACATCAGGAACGTCCAAAGTATAGGATGGCTTGAAGGTAAGGTGCACAAGCTCGGGGATGCGAGGGACGACGGGAGGTTCCTGGAACCTTGACAACGCTCCCGCCGTTGATTATATTTGCTAATGCAGATATGTTCATATAAGAATTTGTTGACTGGCATATGCTGTATCAACTTCAGGAAATATTCAAGGCCCTATCCGACGGCACGAGGCTCAGGATCCTCAAGCTCCTCTCCCTGAGGCCCCTCTGCGTGTACAGGCTGACGGAGATATTGGGCGCGTCACAGTCCTCGGTGTCCCGTCACCTGAGCGTGCTTAAAAGGACAGGCCTCATCCGGGACGCGAGGGAGGGGCAGAGGGTGAGGTACCGCATAGAGCCCTCCGACTCCAACCCATATGCCCGCCGAATCTTGGAGCTTGTGGACGAACTTTTGGAAGGGGAAGAGGTGGTGGCGAAGGACAGGGAAAGGCTGCTGGGGACGGAGGCCCCCGGTTAGCCGGTGTTGGGGCTCGGGACCATGACCAAAAGGGCGAAGATATGCCATTGTTGGTGGGACGGGTGGGGCGAGGGCCCTCCTTCGGGCACATTCGGACCATCCTAAACGAAGGAGGGCGAGATGTTGGAACTACTGTGGGTGTTCCTTATAGGGGCCATACCCGGATTTCTGGCCACCTGGTTGGGGATAGGAGGATGTTTCCTGAGGATACCCATGATGATGGGGCTTTTAGGACTTCCGATAAAGAGCGCATATGCGGTCAACATGATGGTCATCTCCCTCACGACCATACCCGGGGTCGTGGCCCACTACAGGATGAGGCACGTGTACGGCCCCGGCCTCTTGGTGGCGGCGGTTGGGGCTGCGATAGGTGTGATATTCGGGACCCAGGTAGCGGTGTTCGTCCCGGGGGCCACCTTGAAGAAGATATTCGGCCTCGCATGCGTGGGTGTGGGCATATATATGCTTTATATGGCCCTGAAGAAGAGGGGTAAAGTGCCCCCGCGCGTGACCGTGGATCAGGTCGCAAGCCTCGAGCATGGCCCCAGGCTCTTCGTCCTCATGGTGCTGGCCGGGTTCGCGACCGGCATCTGCGGGTTCGGAGGGGGGATATACTACATGCCGGCCTTGAGCACCCTCGGGTATCCCATGCACATAGCCATAGGCACCTCCTCCTCCGAGATGGTGCCGGTCGCTCTCATCGGAGCCGTAAACCTCACCCTCCACGGGTACCAGAGGTGGCTGTACGTGGCTGGCATAGGTGGGGTCACCCTGGTCTTCTCGTACCTGGGAGCGAGGACCACGGCAGGCATGAAGGCTTGGGTCCTGAGGGCCATATTCGGCGTGCTCATAGGCTTCGTGGGGGCCTGCGTGGCTGCAGGGCTCATATAGGAGCGTGGATATGCTCCAGATACAGGACTTATCCCTGAACCTGGACAATAAGCCCATCCTCAGGAACATAAACCTGAGCATACACAGGGGAGAGATACATTCCATCCTGGGGGCGAACGGCACGGGAAAGACCTCCCTCGCCTACGTCCTGATGGGGCTTTACAGGCCGACTTCGGGGAGGATAATGTTTGAGGGGGAGGACATAACAGAACTTCCCGTGCACGAGCGTGCCAAGCGTGGGATAACCCTGGCGTGGCAGGAACCGGCGAGGTTCGAGGGGCTCACCGTGGGGGAGTACCTGCGCCTGAGCAGGGAGAGGGGAGGGGGTTCCATTTCCCCCGAAAGATGTTTGGAGATGGTGGGGTTGACCCCCTTCCTTTACCTCGGAAGGGCGGTGGACGGGACCCTCAGCGGTGGTGAGAGGAAGAGGATAGAGCTGGCCTCGGTCCTGGCTATGGAGCCCAAGCTCGCCATCCTAGACGAGCCGGACTCCGGGATAGATGCCCCCTCCTTGGACCACGTGGTGAACGTCATAAGGACCTTGGCCAAGGGGGGAAGTTCGGTCCTCCTCATAACCCACCACGAGCAGATAGCGGAGATAGCCGACAGGGCGACCTGCCTCTGCGCCGGGATGGTCCTCAAGACCACGAACCCCCAGGACATCGTAAGGTTCTTCAGGAACCATTGCAGGGAATGCCTCCACATAAACCGACCGGAGGAGGAACTTGTCAGAAACATCTGACCGTAGCAGAGAATTCGATGCCATAGTCGAGGCATACGAGCGGAGCGGAGGGGACCCCTCCGCCCTTTTGGACGGAAGGTTCGCCAGCCTTGTGGTGAGCGGGAACAAGGTCCTCTCCTCCAATTCGGTCCCCGGAGTCGTGCTCGAAGGCCAGGAGACGGAAACCGGCGTCAGGGCGTACGTTAAGGTGGAACCCGGGACGAAGGTCCCTTTCCCCGTGCACCTCTGCTTCGGGGTGCTCCCGCAGGAGGGGCTCCAGGAGATAATCTCCGAATTTGAGGTAGGGGAAGGTGCTAAGGTCAAGTTCTTGGCCCACTGCTTCTTCCCTAATGCGACGAACGTCAGACACATCATGGACTCCAGGGTCCACGTGGGACAAGGTGCGGAGATGGAATACTCCGAGACGCACTTCCACGGCCGGAGGGGGGGGACCGAGGTGGTCCCCAGGACCCAGGTCGAGGTAGAAGCCGGGGGGAGGTTCCGAAACCAGTTCAAGCTCGTGACCGGGAGGGTGGGGAGGCTCGATATAGACCTGGAGGCGAGGCTTATGGAGAGGGCGGTGTGCGACCTCGAGGTCAAGGTGTACGGCAAGGAGGACGACGAGATAAACGTCAAGGAGTCTGTCTACCTGGACGGGGAGGGGGCGAGGGGACTTGTGAGGAGCAGGATAGTTGTGACGGAGGAGGCACGGAGTGAGGTCTTGGGGGAGATCGTCGGGAACGCCCCCTTCACGAGGGGGCATGTGGACTGCGTAGAGATCGTACAGGGGGAACGGGCTAAGGCCAAGGCCCTCCCCCTTCTTCAAGTTTCGGACCCCACGGCTAAGCTCACCCACGAAGCGGCTATAGGAAGCGTGGACAAAAGACAGGTTCAGACCCTTATGGCCAGGGGCCTTTCGGAGGAGGAGGCGGTGGACGTCATAGTCGAAGGGCTGCTGAAGTGAAGGGAGGGATCATGCGCATAGCGTTCGCAGCGGACGACGAGAGGGGATTGGAGGCTGAGGTGAGCCAGCACTTCGGAAGATGTCGCTACTATATATTTGTGGACCTGGACGGGGAGGAAGTAAAGGAGGTTAGGGCGGTCCACAACCCCTTCTACTACGAACATGGCCAGCCGGGACAGGTCCCGGAGTTCATATACGACCAAGGGGCGAAGGTTATAATCGCAGGAGGTATGGGCCCGAGGGCCATAGACTTCTTCAGGCAGCTCGGGGTCCGGCCGATAACCGGGGCCTCGGGCACGGTGAGGGAGGTCCTGGAGGCATATTTGAGGGGAAAGCTTGCCGGCCTCGAGCCGTGCCACGAAGGTTCCATGCAAGGAGCTCGGCCCGAGGACGAGGTATCCAGACTTAAGGAGGAGGTGGCCTCCCTGAGCAGACAGTTGGAGGAGCTTCAGGAGAGGCTCACAAAGTTGGGCGGATGAGGCCCTCGAGGGTCGTATACGACCCTCCACCGGAAGGTTCAGAGAAGGGGGTGAACATGGAGGACGTGAAGGCCAAGGCCGAGCAGATGCTACGGAAGATGAAGCAGAAACGTTCGGATGTCCCAAAGTTCTTGGAATTCATGGCTGAAGAACTTCCGGAGATATTCGTCCGACATCAGCAGGACAAGCAGTTCGCCATGCACTTCGGGGAGCTTCCTGAGAAATGTAAGGTGCTCATATGCCTTGCTATCTCAGCCGCTCTGAACCAACAGGACATGGTGCGCTCGTATATGATAGCGGGTAAGGACCACGGGGCCACGGACGAGGAGATGCTTCAGGCTATACTCCTGGCCCGCTTCGTGAAGGCCTCCACCGTGCTCAAGGACGGGACTGAGGCCATGATGAAGTTGAGGGAAAGATGAAATTTCCGAAGCTCTTCGAACCTATAAAGGTAGGACACCTGGAGCTTAAAAATCGCATCGTATTCCCTCCCATAGCGACCAACTTGGCCCACGTCTCGGGCGAGGTCTCGGACGTTCAGATATTTCACTATCACAGGATAGCCCGAGGAGGGGCTGCCCTTGTAATAGTTGAGAACTCCTGTATAGCATATCCCGAGGCCCGCCACGGCGCCACCCAGCCGAGGATAGATTCCGACGAGTTCGTACCCGGCCTCGCCCGCCTGGCCAGGGCCGTGCACGACGCTGGGGCCTTAGTCTCCATAGAGCTTACACATCCCGGGCTCAACGCCTCCCTGAAGTTCAACGGGAGACTTCGGCCCGTAGCCCCGTCCGCTGTCCGGCTCAGGAAGGACGGGATTATCCCCAAGGAACTGACCGAGAATGAGATAGAAGAGGTTGTGGAAAAGTACGCTTACGCTGCCCTGAGAGCCAGGAGGGCGGGATTCGACATGGTGGAGCTTCAGGGGGCCCACGGACTCCTGATAAACCAGTTCCTGTCACCTCTGACCAACAGGAGGAAGGACAGGTACGGGGGAAGCAGGGAGAACAGGCTTGTATTCGTGAGGGAGGTGGTGGACAGAATACGACAGCTTTGCGGGGATGGATTTCCGGTGACCATCAGGCACGCTGTGGACGACATGAGGGAAGGAGGGATAGACCTGGAGGAGGGCAAGGCTTTGGCCAGGGGCCTGGAAGAGATCGGGATAGATATGATCCAGGCGGACCTGGGTTTCTGCCCGAGGGAGATGAGGCTTGAGCCTATGCCCTATCCTCAGGGATGGCGCTCCTATCTGGCCGGGGCCCTTAAGGAAGTGGTTTCCGTTCCCGTAGCTGCCGTGGGAACGATCCGTGAGCCCGAGTTCGCGGAGCAGCTCTTGGAGAGGGAAGAGGCCGACCTCGTGGCCTTGGGAAGGACGCTTTTGGCCGACCCGGACTGGCCCCTTAAAGCCAAGGCTGGAGAGGTCCGGAGGATAAGGAGGTGCATCGGCTGCGGGGAGTGCGTAAAGGCCCGCCACAGCGAGGACAGGCCCATAAGATGCGGGGTGAACCCGACCGTGGGCGAGGGCGAACCCTTCGCCCGCCTGGAAAGGACGGAACGTCCGAAAAGGGTCCTCGTGGTCGGAGGGGGCCCGGCCGGGATGGAGGCTGCCAGGGTGGCAGCACTTAGGGGACACGATGTTAGACTCGTAGAGAAGGGGGATAGGCTCGGAGGGACGCTGAACATAGCCTCGGTCCCTCCTGGGAAGGATAAGATAAGGTGGCTTGTAGAATATTACGAGGCCGAGCTTCCCTCCCTCGGCGTGGAAGTGGTGCTCGGAAGCGAGGTGACGAGGGAGGCGGTAGAAGAGGTCCGTCCCGACGTCGTGATCCTCGCCACAGGTTCGGCCTGGCCAAGGCCCGATATACCGGGTGTGGACCTTCCCTGTGTCGTACATGCGACGGATATCCTGAGGGGGACGGAGGTAGAAGGAAACGATGTGGTGGTGATAGGAGGGGGCCTTCTGGGACTTGAGACCGCCCTCTTTTTGGCATCCCGGGGGAAGAAGGTGACCGTACTGAAGCGCTATAAGACGATAGCTGAGGACCTGGAGCCTATATATCGGGATTATATGCTGAGGGAGCTGAGGGAACGCGAGGTGGGGATAGTGACGGAAGTGGACGTGGAAAGGATAGGCCAGGGCTTGGTCGTCGTCAGGGATAAAGAAGGGAACATTTCAGAGCTGTCCTGCGATGTCGTAGTTTTGGCGAGGGACCCCATCCCCGAGAGGAAACTCCTTAAGGAGCTGGAAGGTCTCGATGTAATCCCCATCGGCGACTGCGTCAGGCCGGGAAGGATCGTGGACGCCGTGCGGGACGGATACATTGCAGGAAGGAAGCTTTAGCAAGGAGGTGACGATGAAGGTCCTGCTCGTCAACCCTCCGAGCGCCAACCTATACGGTGCGTTGGGGAACAGATATCCTCCCCTGGGCCTGGCCTACTTAGCTGCCGTCACGAGGGAGAGGGGGCATAAGGTTTCGATAGTCGATTTAGATTTAGAGCCGGAGCATCCCGTAGATTTCGGGACATGGGACGTCGTCGGGATAACGTCCGACACGCCGAGGTACCCCGAAGCCCTAAAGGTGGCCAAGGAGGCGAAGAAGGGAGGATGTATCGTAGTTATGGGAGGATACCATGTGACCTTCAGGGACGAGGAGGCCCTTTCATCCGGGCTCGTGGACTACGTGGTGAGGGGCGAAGGGGAGGAGGTCTTCCCGGCCCTCTTAGAGGCGTTGGACGGGGGCGACCCTGAGGATGTCCCCGGGCTTTCGTTCAGGGAGAACGGGAGGCTCGTCCGCACCCCGAACGCCCTCCCTCCCCAGGATCTGGACTCCCTCCCCCTCCCTGCCAGGGACCTCCTCCCTATGGCCAAGTACCGCACTATGCTCCGGGGCAGACCCTCCACATCGGTGGTTACGAGCAGGGGATGCCCTTTCAACTGCTATTTCTGCGCCTCCTCTGCCTTCGGGGGGCTGAAGTGGAGGCCGAGGAGCCCCGAGTCCGTGGCGGACGAGGTCGAACTTCTGCATCGGGAGTACGGTTATGGGGCTGTAACCTTCATGGACGACAACTTCACCCTATCCCCGAAGAGGGTGTCGGACTTCATAGATGAGCTGGACCGCAGGGGGTTGGACATATACTGGTACTGCTTCTCGAGGGTGGACACTATAGTCCGCAACCCCGGACTTATAGGGAGGATGGCGGAGGCGGGGGCGGTGGAGATATTCTTGGGACTTGAAAGCGGCTCCCAGGAGGTCCTGAACTCCTATGGGAAGCGCATCACGGTGGAGCAGGAGAAGGAGGCGATAGAGATACTCAAAAGTTGCGGGATAAAGCCCTACGGAAGCTTCATAATAGGGGGGATAAGGGAGACCAGGGAGATGGCAGAACGGACGATAGCCCTCGCCGAGGAGCTTTCCTTGGATGCTGTCCAGTTCTCCATCCTCACCCCCTATCCCGGCACGAGGCTGTTCGAACAGGCTAAGGAGGAAAGGAGGATATTGACCTACCTCTGGAGGTACTACGACGGCCTCCATGCGGTGCTGAGGTTGGACTTCCTCTCGCCTTTGGAGGTACAGGAGCTCGTGAGCAGGGCATACCGTAGGGCATACCTGAAGGGGAGGAAGATCTTAAAGACCGTATGGAGGGCCATGTGGAGACCTCGTGAGGCTGTGTCCGTAATAAGGGGAGGCTTGGTTGCCCTTCGGGTGGGAAGGGCCTTTAAGGAATACAGGAGAAGGTTACAGTCCGCTCTACGGAGGTGATGGGATATGCTGGACCCTCATGTTGTGGAACATGTTATGGCTCATCCCCTGGCGCAGAGGGTCTTCAGGTACATAACCAGAGAGAGGAGGGACGGGAGGAGCCTCTTGGAGGATGCCATGATCTCCTACGGAGGGGACGGGGAAGGTATCCCCTTGGAGGAGAAGCTCGGGTCGTTCCCTCTGAAGCTCGCCTTGGGAGCCCTGAGGAAGTGGGGGTTCAAGGCCTCCAAGCAGAGCGTAAAGGAGCAGGTGTTCGGCGACGTGCACACCCGCAGGGCCATAGTCAACGTGATAAGGAGCGTGGGGGAGCTGGGCCTTACCAGGCCCCAGGCATTTTTGTCGCCCCTCCTGGTCGTCTGGAACTTCACCGACGCCTGCAACCTCCGCTGCAGGCACTGCTACCAGGAGGCGGGCAAGCCGTCCGAGGACGAGATGAGCGTAGAAGAGAAGAAGGAGGTGGTGGATCAGCTTGCGGATGCCTACGTCCCCCTCCTGGCCTTCTCAGGGGGGGAGCCCCTCATGGGGAAGGGATTCTGGGAGGTGGCGGAATACGCTAAGGACAGGGGGATATGGCTTTCGGTGGCCACCAACGGCACCCTCATCACCCCGGAAGTGGCTGAAAGGCTTTATGATGTGGGGATAGATTACATACAAATAAGCCTGGACAGCCCCGTCCCCGAGCGACACGATTGGTTCAGGGGCATACCGGGTGCATGGAAGAAGACGGTGGAGGGGATAAAGAACGCCGTGGCCGCCAAAAAAAGGCCCACGTCCTCCGTGGGCGTAGCCATGGTCCTTATGAGGTGGAACTACGGCGAGGTCGACGATATGGTCAAGTTGGTCGCGGACCTCGGCGTGGACATATTCTACATCTACAACTTCATCCCCGTGGGAAACGCAAGGGCCATGGCCGAGCAGGACATAAGCCCCGAGATGAGGGAGGATGTGCTCCATAAGCTCTACAGATACCTGGCCGAGGGAAGGTCCGTCATGACCACGAGCCCGCAGTTCGGAAGGGTGTGCATGATGGAAGCTCCTGCCGGAGGAAGGTTGGTTATAGGACACTACGGGATAGACGCCGGGGAGAGGGCGAGGGTGCTGGCGCAGTACATAGGTGGATGTGGCGCAGGGAGGGCATATTGCTGCATAGAGCCGGACGGGACGGTCACCCCCTGCGTGTTCATGAAGCTTCCCGTGGGTGACCTGAGGAAGCAGAGGTTCTTGGACATTTGGAGGAACTCCCCCGTAATGTCGAAGCTCAGGGACAGGGAGAACCTCAAGGAGAACTGCAGGAGCTGCGAATATAGGCCAGTCTGTGGGGGATGCAGAGCGAGGGCCTATAACTACTTCGGCGACTACCTGGGGCCCGACCCTGGATGTATAAACAACATATCCCGCTGGCAGGCCCTCAAGGCAGCATAGAGCTTATCTTCAGGGAGGAACGATGCCCGAGGTGACCCAGCTCGAGAGGGCACTTAGGATACTCCAGTTACTCTCGACGGGCGCCAGGCTCACAGTCAACGAGCTTTACGAGCACTTCGACAGGAAGGTTCCCAAGAGGACCATACAGAGGGACCTCCTCATGCTTTCCGGGGCCGGTTTCCCTCTGGTCTCCGAGAAGACCGGCAGGGGCAACGAGAACGTTTGGTACTTCATGAGGGAGTTCACGAGCTTCTTCCCTGTCCCCATCCAGCTCGAGGAGCTTATGGCGGCCCACCTCCTGAGGAGGGCACTGAGGGCCTTCAAGGGAACGAGGGTCGAGGAGGACATAGAGGCCCTGCTCAGGAAGGTGGACCAACTCGTCCCCTCTTCGTTGCTCGAGGTGGTCGAGGAGCCATCGAGGCTCGGGCGGATGCTGGATGTGATCGAAGTAGGAGCCTACGACTACGGCCCATACAGTTCCATGATATCGGACTCCCTGAGGGCCATACTCCACAGGAAGGTCTGCAGGGTGAGTTACAGGGCATCGGGCAGGAAGGAGGTCTGGACCTACGAGGTCGAACCCCATAAGCTCCTCCTCTGCAGGGGAAGGCTCTACCTCGTTGCATATCACAGGGTCCACGATGACTTCTTCCTCCTGGCCTTCCAGAGGATGGAGGGACTGGAGGTCCTGGACAAGGACTTCGTTCCCGAGAGGGAGTTCGACATGGCCTCCTTCAGGGAGGGGAGGCTCGGGCTCATGTCCGCCGGGCCGGTGAAGGTGAGGCTCAGGTTCTCTCCGGATATATCCCACTCGGTGAGGGGGAGGCTGTGGCATCCGTCGCAGAGGACGAGGGAGCTGGAGGACGGGAGCTTAGAGGTTGAGATGAAGGTTGGGATAACCGATGAACTCATAGGCTGGATAATGAGCTGGCAGGACTACGCTGAGGTCCTTGAACCCCAACGCCTGAGGGAGGAACTCAGAAGGAGGTTGAAGAGGATGGTGAGGATGTACGAGGACGCCCCGGCCTTAACCTGACCCTTCCGTCTACAACCACCCCTACCCCCCTCCTCTCGGCCAGATCCCTAGCCTCGGGAGTAAGCCCCTTACCTGCCACAACCGGCACAACCTCCAAGCCCA
>QNCW01000071.1 GCA_003645885.1 Candidatus Latescibacterota bacterium
CGGCGTGAAATCCTCCTTGGGCTTGGACGTGTGGATGAGGAAGACCCCTATGGCCCTGTCCCGCACCACCAAGGGCACGACCACGAAGTTCATCTCCTGGTCGGACGCCTCCATATCCGGGACGACCGACGGCCTCCCCTCCCGCATCACCCAATCCAATATTCCGTCCTCCAACATGTTCCTGGCGGCCCTCTCAAGATCTTCCGCCGGACGCCTTGCGGAGTACAGGGCTTCCATCCCATCCCTTCCACCCGTAAGGAACACCCCAGCCCTGCGCACTTCCACGACCCTGCCCGCTACATCCACGAGGGCTTCCACAACCTGCTCCGGCTCCATGGCCGAGCGTATGCTCTCGGACAGCTGATGGAGCGAGACCAGCTCGTCCAGGGACTCCTTCAGGGCGTCCCTGTCCCTCTCCTTCTGGGAAAGCTCCTGCTCCAAATCCCTTATACGTCCCTCCAAGAAATGTATCCGGGACTCGTACTCCTGGACGAGCTGGGACACGACTTCCAACCACGGCAGTTCCTCCCCACCCTTCCCTTCCTTAATCCACTTTACCGCTATCCTGCGCAACTCCTGCTTCAGGGAATCTATCTCCGCCAAGGGGTCCTCCACGGGAAGGTTCCAGCTCCTTGCCCAAGATCGTGCTCACGAACCCTTCCGCCCTTTCCATCTCATCCCGAAGCTTCGAAACGTAGAACCCCATGTCCACCTCCCCCTCCTCGGTGAGCTTAGGGGAGAGCACATCGTACACCGCCTCGTCCAAGGGGGGCTTCACGTGGTCGCCGCTGAACCCTACCTCCGCATGCTTGCATATCACATCTGCGAAATGTACGATAGCTGCCAACATGGGTTCCTTCCTCGCCTCGCCGGGCCTGTGGTGGCAAAGGATGGCCTCCTGAAGCACGACCGGGAAGTTCCACCTCTCAGCAAGCCAGTTTCCTATCTCGGCGTGCGTGACCCCCAAAAGCTCCTCCTCCGCCTCCAAGAAGGTCTTACCCTGTTGAACCTTCCCCAGCACCTCCAGGAACTCCACCTTCAGGTGCTCCCTCATGACAAGCTTCCCTATGTCATGCAGAAGCCCGGCGGTGAATGCCTCCCCGCTCACCTGGTACCCATACATCCTTGCCAACATCCTCGCCGCCACCCCGCATCCTATGGAGTGCTCCCAGAATCGCATAACGTCGAAGTACCCGTCCGCCTCCTTCGAGAAGCTCTCTATCACGGATATCCCGATGACCAGGTTCTTCACGACGTCGAAGCCCAAGACCACTACGGCCAGATTTACGGTGGATATGGGCTGGGGGAAGGCGTAAAAGGCTGAATTTGCCAACCTCAACACCTTGGCCGTGAGCACCTGGTCCCCGGATATGAGCCTGCTGAGCTGGGCGGCAGAGGTCTTAGGGTTGTCCAACATCTCCAGCATCTTGGCAACAACAGTAGGCAAGGTGGGCAGGTTGATTATGCTTCTGGTTATGCGGCGGATCTCTTCCTTGGAAAAGAACCTCTCCAACAACGGTCCTCCTTAAATCAGAATATCTATAACTTGGCCCTTCGAAGCAAGCCCTTTCTTGTCTTCCTTCCTTTCCTTGTCTCCGCCCTCGGGGTTCCTCCGTCCCCTACCCTCCCTCTCCTCCACCTTTCCCTTCTCACCCTTCGGAGGGGGAGGAGGCCTGCGGACGCGGACCTCCTCCTGCTGTTGCATGTGAGCGGCCGAGCGGTACTGGTCCTCCGTCGGCCGTCCCTGCTGCACCTGCACCACCTGTTCTGCGGCGAAGCTCTTGGGTATGACCTGCTGCAGCCCGGACGAAGTCTCCGGTGGCATGGACCATCACCTCTACATCGCTTCTGTGACCATATATCTCCTAATCTTGGCCCTCAGCCTCAGGAGGGCCTCCGAGTGCAGCTGCGAGACCCTGGAATCCGACACCCCTAATACCTCCCCTATCTCCTTCAGCGTCAGCCCCTCGTAGTAATATAGAACTATCACCTCCCTGTGCCTTTCCGGCAGGGAACGGATCGCCTCCATCAGGAGCTCCTCCATCTCCCTCCTCTCGGCCGACTCGGACGGGTCCTCCCCGGGCGCCCTCAGCACTTCCTCTAAGTTGGCCTCTTCACGCTGCAGCGGCATCAGGATCGGCCGTACCTCCTCCAAAGTGCTCCTGTAAAGCTCTAATGGGACTCCGAGCTTTTCGGCCACCTCCTCCTCCGAGGGGGACCGCCCCAACTCCCCCTCCAGTTCTGAGATGGCCTCCTCTATCCTTCTGGCCCTGTGTCTGGCGTTCCTGGGCATCCATCCCATCTTCCTCAGTCCGTCGAGTACGGCCCCCTTCACCTTCCGGACGGCGTAGGCTTCGAACGTCCCCTTGGAGGGATCGAACCGGTCCACCGCCTGGATCAGCCCCATGATCCCAAGGTCGAACAGGTCGTCGCCGTCCATAACCGAGGAGGATGGGATCCGCATGCGCTCCACCGTACGTTGGACCAGGGGCACGTATCGAAGTATCAGGCGTTCCCTTATCCCCGGGTCCCGGGTTTCGAGGAACGTGCTCCAGAGGTCTTCCACCCTTTCCTCCATCAGCTCTTATGTTTCACCTCGGGCCTTTCCAGAATCTGGGACAGGGCCCCCAACAGGACGAGGGCAGCTCCGGAGGAGACCCCGAACACGACGCCCGCCCGTATAAGGGATTCTAAGGGCGAGACGCCTGAGATGAGGGAGAGTATCAGGGCCATCGCCCCGGCCAACCCCCCGAAGCTCCATACGATGTCCTTCATAGCTCCATCCCTCCCTTATTCCTATTCCTAAGGATGGATAACCTGCGTATCCACGAACCCTTCCGCTCCTCCGGCATCCCGGATAACCTCATGGCCATCCTGCGTACGCAGGAGCTGGCCTTGGAGCCAGGATAAGCTAAGAGGAAGGGTCGCTGTTCCGCCACGGCCTTGGACACACGTGGGTCCTCTAAGACGAACCCGGAGAACATCACCTTAAGCCCCAAGAAATGCTTTATCACCTGGTTGAGCTTGCCGAAGACCTCCTCGGCCTCGGACTGTGACCTAACCCGGTTTATCACTAAGTGGATGGGTACCTCCTCCCTCTGGGAGGATATGACCTTCACCATGGCGTATGCGTCCACCACGGCCGTGGGTTCGGGCGTGGTCACGATAACGACATCGTCGGTGCTCAAAGCCATATCCAACACTCCTCTGGAAAGCCCTGCCGCCGTGTCCACCACCACGACGTCCGCCTCCTCCTCTATCGCGGTCAAGGCCTCCTCCAACCTCGCCCATGTCCGATCTTCGGCCATCAGGAGCTCCGTCACCCCGGAGCTGGCCGGTACGAGGCTCAGGCCCATGGGTCCCTGGACGATGACTTCCTCCAGGGGACATTCCCCTAAGACGAAGTCCCTTAGGGTCCTGTCGGGCTTCATCCCTAAGAGCACGTCCAAATTGGCCAGGTGTACATCTGCGTCCACGAGGAAGACCTTCCTGCCCAGCTCAGCGAAGGCCAGGGAGAGGTTCAAAGCGAGGTTGGACTTCCCGACCCCTCCCTTACCGCTCGTCACGGTGAAGGACTTGGCCCTCCTTTCAGATGCGTTCCTGTGGGCCGAGAACAGTTCACGAAGATGTCTCGCCTGTTCCTCCATATCCTCCCTCCAAGAGGATACCGGCCAAAAGCTCCGGTGTGGCCTGATGGAAGTCCTCGGGTATCCTCGGACCGTCCGAAAGGTAGGAAAGTGCCTTCCCGGTAGCGTAGGCCACGTTCACTATGGTGCCGGGACTGATCGTCTCATCGAGCTTGGTGAAGAGCAGGTGACTTACGGGAAATCCTCCGAACCTGCGCACGGCCTCCATCATATCCCCTTCCTTAGCGTTCGCAGCTAAGACCAGGTGGACCTCGTCCGGACCTATACTTTTCACGATCTCGTCCACGCCCCCTACTCCCCCCGGAGTGTCCACTAAGATCACATCCATATCCTCCAACGACCGTATCGCCTCCTCGGCCTCCTCCGGACCGTACGCCACCTTCAGCGGCATCCCGGCGACCACGGAAAAGGACCTCATCTGCTCCATGGCCCCTATGCGGTAGGTATCCAGGGACACCAACCCCACCTTCCGCTCCTTCGCAAGCTTGTAACGCACCGCGAGCTTCTGCAGACATGTTGTCTTCCCCATGCCCGAGGGCCCTACGAAGGCGATCACCCTGGCTCGGTCGTCCCTGTATACTGGGACGACCTTGCCCAGCCATTCCTTGAGGCATCCCTTCACCTGCGCATAAGCCTCCCAGTCCACGCCGTCGCTTTCCAGGAGCCACCTTTCTACGATCCCTCTCTCCACTCCCCTCCCCACGAGGACCCCGCACCACCTCCCCTGAGGCCCGTGTGACTCAATCTCCTCCCTCCTCCTCATCATGGCCCGCCTCAGGGCCACCACCTCCTCCCTGAGCTTAGCTATCTCGTCCCGACCTTCCCCACCACGTTCACCGAGTACCTGCTCCCTCCATCGTTTGTACGCCTCTACATACCTCTGGAAGTTACCTGTAGCGGCCCTGGGCCTGGGAGGGGAATCGTCCACCGCCGCCGTCACCTCTACCTTACCACCCAACAGCCCCTTAACGCGGCGGGAGTCCAATATCACAGCGTCCTCCCCCAACTCCTCCTTGACCTTACTGAGGGCCTCCCGCATCGAATCCGCTTGAAAGGTCTTTATCCTCATCGTCTAACGAACCGCTTAAGATTCCGACCTTGGACATTTAACTCAAACTCAACATCCCGAACGACCTCACCGAAACGTCCACCGGAACCTCGGCGTAGGATATCACCGGGAGGTCCGGGAACTTCGGCTCCACCAACCTCCTGAAGTAAAGCCTCACCTTGGGAGCACACAGCACAAGCGGCTGGAGCCCTTTGTTCGCCATGTCCTCGGTCAACTCCTCCAACCTCCCGTAGAGCTTCTGTAGCTGCTCTGGGGGAAGCACCGAGGCCTGTCCCTGCCTTATGAGGTCAGCATGCTGGACGAGGACTTGCTCTAAGTCTGGGTCCAGGGTTATGCCCACCAGGGTATTATCCTCCCCAACGTAGGCCGAGCATATGGTCCTTCCCAAGGCCTGGCGCACATATTCGGTCAGCATATCGGGGTCCTGCACCGCCGATGCGTGATCCGCCAAGGTCTCCAATATCGTCACCATGTCCCTTATGGGGACCTTCTCCTTGAGGAGGTTCTGGAGGACCTTCTGTATCCCTCCCAAGTTCATAAGCTCCGGCACGAGCTCGTCCACGACCGCAGGATACTGCTTCTTCACGTTGTCCAATAGGTTCTGGACGTCCTGTCTGGAGAGGAGCCTGTGGGCGTAAGCCTTAAGGACCTCGGAGAGGTGGGTGGCCAACACTGCGGGAGCCTCCACCACGGTGTATCCGGCAAGTTCCGCCTTCTCCCTGTCCCCCTCGGATATCCAAACCGCCTCGAGCCCGAACGCGGGCTCCCTGACCTTCCTTCCGGGAATCTCCTCCGCCGCTGTCCCGGGATTTAGAGCCAAGTACCGTCCCACCATCAACTCCCACCTGGCCACCTCCTCCCCCCAGATGAGTATGACGTACTCGTCGGGCTTAAGCTGGATGTTGTCCCGTATCCTGATAGGTGGCACGAGCACCCCGAGCTCCAGGGCCAACTCCTTCCTTATGTGCACCACCCTGTCCAATAGGTCCCCACCCTGCTCCACGTCCACAAGTGGTATCAGCCCGTACCCTATCTCCACCTCCACCGGGTCCACCCTCAGGTAGTCCGCCACATCCTCCTTGGGGACCTCCCGAGGTGGGACCTCCTCCTCGGGAGGCGCTTCGGTTCTCCTTGCTGTGTATCCCACGGCACCGACCACAGCCGCTAGCGTAAGAAACGGTACCGTGGGCATGCCAGGCATGATCCCCAAGACGACCAGGACCCCGGAGGCCACGAGGGCCGCCTTCGGATGTGATAGCATCTGAAAGGCTACGTCCCTCCCGAGGTTCGCCTCCGCGGCCGCCCTCGAGACCAATATTCCAGCGGAAGTGGATATCATCAGGGCGGGTATCTGGGACACGAGCCCGTCCCCTACGGTGAGGACGGTGTAGGTGTGAAGGGCCTGGGAGAACCCCATCCCCTTCTGCACCACCCCCACGAAGAACCCCCCCACTATATCTATCGCAGTTATTATCAGACCTGCTATGGCATCTCCCCTCACGAACTTGCTCGCACCGTCCATAGCGCCGTAGAAGTCGGCCTCCCTGGCTATCTCCTCCCTCCGCCTCCTTGCCTCCCTCTCGTCTATGAGCCCGGCGTTGAGGTCCGCATCTATGCTCATCTGCTTGCCCGGCATAGCGTCCAGGGTGAACCTCGCCGCCACCTCAGCTATCCTTCCGGCTCCCCTTGTGATGACCACGAAGTTGATGAGTACAAGTATCAGGAATATCACGAGCCCCAGGGCGTAGTTCCCCTTGACCACGAAGCTTCCGAAGGCCTGTATCACGCGGCCCGCGTAGGCATCCCCGAGTATCAGCCTCGTCGAGGCCACGTTCAAGGAGAGCCTGAACAGGGTCAGGACCAGAAGCAGGCTCGGGAACGTGGAGAACTCTAAGGGCCTTGCGGTATACATAGAGACGAGCAGCACGGTGAGGGCCAGGGATATGTTCAAGGTCAACAACAGGTCCAGGAGGAACGGTGGCATCGGCACGGTCATAACGATCAGTATCGCTACGACCCCCACCGCGACGATCAGATCCCCCTTAGCCGATATCTTCCCCAGCAGACCGTTCATACTTCCCCTCTAAGTTTGTAGACATATGCCAATACCTTCGCCACGGCCTGGTAAAGCTCTACGGGGATCTGCCGGCCCACTTCCACCTTCCTGTAGAGCAACCTGGCCAAAGGTGGGTCCTCCACTATCGGCACGCCGTGTTCTAAGGCTATCTTCTTTATACGTTCGGCGAGCTTCCTGGCGCCCTTGGCCACTACCTCCGGAGCCTCCATCTCCTCCGGCCTGTACATCAGGGCGACTGCAAGGAGGGTCGGGTTCGTGACCACTACATCCGCCTTAGGGACCGCCTGCATCATCCTACTGCGTACAAGCTGCCTCTGGAGGCTCCTTATCCTCGCCTTCACCAAGGGGTCCCCCTCGGTCTGCCTGAACTCCTCCTTCAGCTCCTGTCTGGTCATCCTGAGGTTCCTCTCGTACTCCCACCTCTGGAAGCCGTAGTCCAAGATGGCCAGGAAGAGAAGTACGACCCCGGACCTCAGAAGCACGACGAAGGCGGTGGAAGCTATGAACCCGAGGGCCTCCCCCAGCTCCCAGTCCGCCATTTCGAAGAACTTTTCCATCCTCCCCCTCAGAACCCCGTAGGCCACCCAGCCTACGACGGCTACCTTAAAGACCCCCTTGAGGAGCTCGAACAAGGCCCTCCTGGAGAGGATCCTCCTGAACCCGGCGGCGGGGTTGATCCTGTCCCACCTCGGCACCAGGGGCTCCCCCGAAAACAGCACCCCCACCTGGGCGTAGTTGGCGGCCAGTCCGAAGGCGACCGTCGCAGCAAGGACGGGCCCTAAGATGCCCCCCAGGATGCCGAGCCACGCCAGAGCGCACCTTTGGACCTCCACTGGGGTGAGCCTCGTGCTCCCCACCTCCGTCAGGACCCCCCGAACGAGCTCTGCCATATCCTTCAGCATATGCCCTCCCCACAAGTACAGCACCGAAGCCCCTCCCAGAAGCGCTAAGGCGGAGTTGACCTCCATGCTCTTGGCGACGCTCCCTCGTCTCCTCGCCTCCTGCCTCCTCCTCGGGGTAGCCTTTTCAGTCCTTTCGGCCTCGTCGGGCACCTACGCCTCCCCTAAAACATCGTCCCGAGGTCCCTCGCCAACTGCGCCACCACCTTTCCGAACACGTACCCGAAGAATGGAAGCGAAAGCGCCAAGCACAAAAGTCCAACCCCTATGGTCAATGGAAGCCCTACTATGAACACGTTCATCTGGGGCACCGTCCTGGCCAGGACGCCGAGAGCGACCTTGGAAAGCAGGAGCGCAGCTATGACAGGTGCGCTGAACTTGAACGCCAACGAGAAAACCATCCCCCCCATCCTGACCACGCCTTCTAAAAGCCCCACCGAAGGGCCCCATCCCCCTAAGGGCACGCTTCGGAAGCTCTCGGCCAAGGCCTCGAGGAGCACGTGATGGCCGTCCATGGAGAGGAAGAGGACCCCCGCTAAAAGCTGTTGGAACTGGCCTATGAGCGGAACCTGCACGTTCGCCTGGGGGTCTATCACGTTCACGACCCCGAAACCCATCTGTATCCCTATAACCTGCCCGGAGAGCTCCACACCGTAGAAGAACATCCCGGAGACGAATCCCACCGAAAGCCCGAGGAGCACCTCCTTCAGGGCCATCCCCGAAAGCTGTACAACCTCCCCAGGAGGCCTTCCCGAGGTCCGCACGACCGGGAAGAGTACGAGCGTCAGGAAGAAAGCGGCTCCGACCTTCACCGGAATTGGGACGCCCCTCGAACCGAAGATGGGCATGACCGCCAGCATGGACGCCACCCTCAAGAATCCCAAGAAGAACCACTCCAACCCCTCCGCAGATATCCCCATACCTCCTCCTAACGCACCCCGGATATAAGGGAGAACATCTCCCTGGCGAAGGAGAGCAGCTGGTCCAACATCCAAGGCATCATAAGGGCTATGGCCACGGCCACGGCCAATATCTTGGGCACGAAAGTGAGGGTCATCTCGTGGACCTGCGTCACGGCCTGGAGCAGGGCGACCGCTATCCCGACCGCCATCCCCACCAATAGCAGGGGACCCACAACCTTAAGGGCGGTAAGGAGGGCATGGGATGCGATCTGAAGCACGAACTCCTGCGTCATGGGACCTATCCTCCGAAGCTCGCCACAAGGGAGTCCACCAGGAGGTACCAGCCGTCCACGAGCACGAACAGCAGAAGCTTAAAGGGAAGGGATATCATAACAGGCGGAAGCATCAGCATCCCCATGGACATGAGGACGCTCGCCACTATCATATCTATCATGAGGAAGGGGACGTACAGCAGAAAACCTATCTGGAAGGCTACCCTGAGCTCGCTCACTATGAACGCTGGTATCAAGATGTGGGTCGGCACGTCCTCGGGCCCTCCTGGCTTGGGACTTCCCGAGAGCTTGAAGAATAGCATGAGGTCCTTCTCCCTGGTCTGACGGAACATAAAATCCCTGACGGGCTGCATCGCCCTTCGGATGGCCACCTTCTGCGTTATCTTGCCATCAATGTAAGGCTGGAGGGCCTCGTCGTTTATGTCCTTCCAAACCGGTGCCATGATGAAGGCCGTGAGGAAAAGTGCCAGGCCTATGAGGAGTTGGTTCGGAGGGGACTGCTGGGTGCCTAAGGCGTGCCTGAGGAAGGAGAACACAACAATTATCCTCGTAAATGAGGTCAGCATAACTAAAATAGAGGGGGCCAACGCCAAGGCGGTCAGAAGGAGGAGGATCTTTAAGGTGACCGAGATGTGCCCTGGGTCGAACGCCCGCTCTAAGGGCAGACCCTGGGCCCATGCCCTTCCGGTAAATATGAGGACCATCCCGATCATGCCCGTAGCCTTCCTCATGCTTTCGCCTTGAACCTCTCTATGGCTGCCTTAAGGAGCCCGGGGAACTCCTCGCTTTTGGTGGGAAGGTTCGCCACCTCATCCCCCTGGATCTCGCATAAAAGCGACACCCTCCCCTCACCGGCTCCGACTATCAGCACCCTGTCCCCTACCTTAAGGGCGCATATGAGGGCCTTAGAGCCCAAAGGGGCAACATCTAAAACCTGCAAAAACCTTCCCGTCCCCCTCCGGCCGAAGTAGGTCCGCCTGAGCCAGAAGAAGAAGACGTACATAAGGGCTACGACTGCAACCAAGGCCAAGGCGGTCCTTAGTACGATCCCGAACCCCACGGCCCCTCCCTAAGACAGCGCCCCGAGCCTCTCCCTCGGGCTCACCAAGGACGAGATCCTCACCCCGAAGTTGTCGTCCACCACCACGACCTCCCCTTCGGCGAACTTCCTCCCGTTCACCAGGAGGTCCACAGGTTCACCGGCCAGCTTGCTCAGTTCGACTATCGACCCCTGCCCCAGCTGCAGTATGTCCCTTATCCTCATCCTCACCCTCCCCAGCTCCACCGATATTACAAGCTCCAGATCCATAAGGGCCTCTAAGTTGCGAGGTTCCCTTTCCTCCTCCCCGCCCTCGAAGGCGGGGAACTTGGCCGGACGCACCGTCACCTTTCCCTCCCGTCCATCCTCGGAGAGAAATACCATGCTCTCCTCGTCCCCGAGCTTCATCCTCAGGCCGGA
>QNCW01000072.1 GCA_003645885.1 Candidatus Latescibacterota bacterium
AGGGAGAAGGTATGGACCGTAAGCTCAGGATAGGGCTTCTGGGGTGTGGGGGCATAGCCCAGATAGCGCACCTTCCGGCCCTCAGGAAGTCGTCTGAGGGAGGCACGAGATGGGATGGGAGATCGAGCTGAGGGATGGCCGTCTGCATGCTTCGTACGGGGGGATATCCGCCCTCGAGGGGCTCGAAGTCTCGGGCGAGGACCTGAAGTTCTCTCTGGAACCTTACGGAAGGCCGTATTCCGTTCCATCCCCCGAAGGGGAGCAGGTGGTACACATCCTGAGGCTCGTGCCGGAGGGCCCCGGCCCCGAAGACGTGCTCCTGGAGGCCTTCTGCGGGCCGAGGAGGCTGGCCTTGAGGCTCTATCCAAGAAAACCCTTCAAGTTCGAACTATCCGGAACCGTCCGTTGGGGAAGGGAGCCGTACCTCTGCCGTACCGAGCCCGGAAGGTTCGGGGATGTGGTGCAGGCGGCACTCGGGCCTGCGGACAGCCTCCTGTGCGATTCCATATTCGATAAGTGGGACGACAGGCTCTTGAAGCTCAGCTCGTGGGGGAAGGCGAGCCTCAAAGCCCTGCCGGACGGCCGTTCCTTCCTGGTGGAGGTCGTGCTCTCCACGAGGTTCGGGACCACCCCCGACCTCCTGGCGGCAGAAGTGGCGGAACACTTCATCTCAGAGGGCATGAGCATGCCCCACTATAGGCCCTACGACCGGACCCACCATCCGCTTCCTCCCTCTGGGTGGTGCTCATGGTATTGTTACGGAAGGGAGATCACGGAAGAGGATATGGTAGCCAACGCGGACTGGCTCGCCGAAAACCTCAAACCCTTCGGCTTAGAGTACGTCCAGCTCGACGACGGGTACCAGGGGGAGACGTGGCTGGACTGGAACGACAGGTTCCCTAAGGGAGGAAAATGGCTTGCAGGATACATCAAAGGTAAGGGTCTCAAGCCCGGCATATGGCTTCTTCCCCAGGTGGTCGGAAAGAAGGATACGAAGCTTCTGGAAGAGAAGCCCGGCTGGTTCCTAAAAAGGCCGGACGGAAGTGTGTTCCGTGCCTTCGGGAACTACCCCTACCTGGACCCCACAGACCCCGAGGTCAAAAGGGAGTGGTTCGAAAGGACCTTCGCCACCATGGTGGAATGGGGAATAGATTACTTCAAGATAGACGGCGAGGGGGAGATGCACCAGTGGTACGCCCTCTGCAGGGAGAACCTCTC
Source organism: Candidatus Latescibacterota bacterium (assembly GCA_003645885.1). Classification (GTDB taxonomy): domain Bacteria; phylum Latescibacterota; class 4484-107; order B68-G9; family B68-G9; genus B68-G9. Next base: position 1,219 of record QNCW01000072.1, read on the forward strand.
AGACCCCTCGGTGACCCCTGACGAGGCCTATAGAAGTTGGCTGGAAATCATCCGCAGGGAGATCGGCCCCGAAAGGGTACTGCTCATATGCGCCACCCAGTGGAGGGCGATGGGGTACGGGGACGCCTGCAGGACCGGGACGGATGTGGGGGTGGATGAGGAACAGTTCGAGAACGCGCTCCGGGCCACCTTTTCGGGGTACTGGATGCACACCATAGCCTGGTACTGCGATCCGGACGTGCTCATCGTCCGGCCCGAGCTTCCCCTGGAGAGGGCCAGGGCATGGGCGAGCCTTCTGGGCCTGAGCGGCCAGGTGCTCATGGCCTCGGACAGGATGCCCGAACTTCCCGAGGAGAGGGTGGAGCTTCTAAGGAGGGTCTTCCCGGCTCAAGACATCCGTCCCATGGACCTCTGGCCCCGCCGGCCCGAGAGGCCCTATCCCCGGATCTGGGACCTCAAGGTGGCGACCTCCTGGGGAAGGTGGGACGTTGTGGGGCTTTTCAGGTGGTTCGAGGAGGACGAGCCGGAAGTAGAGATAACCCGAGAAAAGCTCGGCCTTCCTGCGGGAAGATATATGCTGTACGACTTCTGGGGAAAGGAATTCTTAGGGGAGCTCGGGGAGGGGAGGAAGTTCTCCTTGGAGCCAGGCTCCTGCCTCGTCCTCTGCGTGCGACCCTTCGAGGGCCTGCCACTGCTTCTGGGCACGAGCCGCCACATAACCCAGTACCCCGACCTTCTGGACCTCAGATGGGACCCGGGAAGGGGCGTGCTTTCAGGCGAGAGCTTTCTGGTGGGCAGGGACCCTTACGAGGTCAGGGTCCTGGTTGAATGGAACGGAGAAGGATACCAGCCCCTCGGAGCCACAGCCGATGGGGCTGATGTCGAAATTCAGGGCGAAGGCCCTGTGCTCGTCCTGAGGCTTGAAAGCGATGCCTCCCGGAAGGTGAGATGGGAAGTACGGCTCAAGCCGAAAAGCTCCGACGGAACAGCCCGGCGATGATACCCCTCAGCTCGGCCGCCTCTGCTGCCTTTCCAGGGCCCTCAGTTGGTCCCTGAGCCTTGCGGCCTTCTCGTACTCCTCCCTTTCGACGGCGAGCCTGAGCTGCTCCTCGAGCCATTCCCTCGCCCCTTTGGGGCGTTTACTCTTAAGCTCCTCCTTCCACTCCTCGAGGACCTTCAGCTCCTGGGACTCCTCCATCAACTCCTCCCTCCCGTGCTCTTTGAAGAAGCTCTTTATCTGCTCTATGGCCTCCTCCACCTCCTCCAAGGCACCGTCGTAATCCTCCTGGGCCAACTTCAGCGCTCCCTTGGCCCTGGCCCTCATCATTAGGACGTAGGGCCTGTACTGTTCGAAGGCCCACTTGTCCCTCTCGTCCTCAGCGTATCGCTTTACGAGGTCGAACACCTTGAGGTTGCGTTCCGTGTCCCTGAGCACGCCCTCGAAGTCCTGGAGGTGGAAGAGGCTCAGGTACCGGTAATAGTACTGCACGGCCTCCCTCATGAGGGCCATGCAGTCGTCGTGTGTGAGCACGAAGTCCTCGTCGGAGCCCTTGCTCTCCCTGTGCTCCTCCAGCAGGGAGAGGTAATATTCCAAGAGGGATTCGTAACCGTAGGGCCTCTTCCCGTCGGGCCTTCCCTCCACCTCCATCTGGAGGAGTCCCATGTCGAGCCTCAGCTGTATCTTAGGTTTGCCGTCTAAGCCCACTATCTTGCGAACGGATATCCTGTCGGGCTGGAAGTCCCAACCCTCCAGGATCGGGCTTATGTCCTTGCTCCTCATGCTCCCACCTCCTTATCTCACCCTGAATAGCTCCCCCATCCTCCTGCCTAAGACCTTCCCCGCCCCCAAGAGGCTCACCGCCAAGAGGAGCATACCTAACATCCCCATGGCGCTGGCTATGTACGGGCCGTCCTCTATCCTTTGGAGGAGGCTGTATATGGCCTTGGTTATCGGGTAGAACTGCTCCTTCATGGCCAGGATGAGGCTGTCGCTCACCTCGAGCATGGCGAAGGAGAAACACAGCACCCCGCCCGCCAAGAGGTTCGCTGCTACAAGCGGCAGGGTCACCTTCCTTACGGTCCTCAGGGGCCCAGCTCCCAAGTTCAGGGAGGCCTCCTCTAAGGACATATCCACCTGCTGGAAACCTGCGTACGCCGAGCGGACCATGTAAGGTAGCCTTCGGACCGCGTAGCTTATTATCAGGAGGGGGAAGGGATCGTGCCTCGGGTCAAGGAAGGTGCCCGAGAACCCCGCCACGTAGCCGAAGGCCAGCACCACCCCCGGAAGGGCCAAGGGGAGCATCGCCAACACGTCCAGCAACTCCTTCCCCGGGAATCTCCCCCTTATAAGAAGATAAGCTATCGTCACCCCGATCGCAAGGTCCAAGCATGCGCTGAGGGAGCTTAAAAAAAGGCTGTTCTTGATGCTCGAGAGTGTAAGTCCGTGGGAGAAGACCTTAAGGTAGAATTTGGCGGAGACCTTCTCGGGGAATATCGTGAAGAACCACCTCTCCGCTACCGAGGTCAGGGCGACGCTCAGGTGGGGCAGGAGGGCGAGGCCCACTATAAGGAGGGCCCCAAAATACGCTGCTGCCAACTTCCATCCCGTAAGCTGCCTACCTTCGCCGATATGTCCCCTTCCCATCATCCCGTACTCCCCCCTCAGGAACCTCTTGGATATGTAGAACGCTAAGACCGTCACGGCGAGGACGACCACGACCCATGCGTATCCCATGGGGTTCTCGTGCACCTCGGATACCATCTGGAATATCTGCACGGGCACCAAGGAATAATAGTGGAACACTAATGGGGTGCCGAGGTCGGTGAACGCCCAGAGGAAGACTATGATGGCCCCTGCGAAGTATCCGGGTGCCATAAGGGGGAAGGTCACCGTCCAGAAGAGCTTTACAGGCCCGGCCCCTAAGTTCCTACCCGCCTCCTCCAAGCTCGGGTCCACGTTCGCTAAGGCTGCGGCCATGTTGAGGTACATGATGGGGTAGAGGTGAAGGACCTCCAATACGACCACCCCGAGGAACCCCCCTTTCCCGAACCAGTCCAAGGGCTCGGATATCAGCCCGAGCTTGAGGAGGGCGAGGTTCACCGCCCCGAACCTCGCGAAGAGCTGCCTCATACCTATGGCCCCGACGAAGGGGGGAAGGACCATGGGGACGAGGAGCAATCCCCCCAGAAGTCCCTTGCCCCTGAAGCTGTACCTCGCCATGAGGAAGGCCAAGGGGAGACCTAAGAGGGTGGTGGCGGCTGTGGTCACGAGCCCGAGCCTGAGGCTGTTGAGGAGCACGTCTGCCCGTCCCGCTATCAGCTTGAAGAAGGAGAGCGAGAACCTCCCACCCGGGAAGAAGGCGTTCGAGAAGACGTACCCTAAGGGGTACATCAAAAAGGCCCCGAAGAAGGCCAGAAGTCCTGCAAGGAAGAGGGCCGTGCCCAACTTAGAGCGCATAGCCGAAGCTCCTCGGCATCACGGTGGATTCGAACTGGTTCCTGAAGAAGTCGTCCGTCATGCCGGCTATGAAGTCCCTCACGACCCCGGCAGGAGGGGTCGTGAGCTTGTAGCTCTCCTCCATGGGCCCATAGAACTCCCATATCACAGAGTCCTTCTTCCCCTTCTCGAGGTCTTCGAGGTACCTGGAGAAGAGCATCCTGAACATGTTCCTTATCTTTTCGGATTCGGTCTTTATGGCCGGGTTGTGGTATATGCGCTCGTAGTTGAACTCCTTGAGGAGCCTCAAGGCCTCCGATACCTCGGGGCTAAAGGTCACATAGGGTTTCCCGTAGCTGTTGAATATCAAGTCCCTCACAAGCGTGTTCACTATCTCCCTGTTGGTCCTGCCCAGCACCCTTACTACATCCTTCGGGAGGTCGTCCCTCCTTATGAGCCTTATGGTTATCGCATCCTCGACGTCCCTTCCTATGTAACTTATCGTGTCGGCCATCCTTACGATGCACCCCTCCAAGGTCATGGGGGTGAGGGGGAGCTGGGGGTCCTCCTCCTTGGCCCTCACCTCCTCCCAGAACCTTCTCCAGTCCTTGTCCTTCTGGGGCTGGAGCTTCACGCTGTGGACCTCCCCGTCGTGGCAGAGTATGCCGTCGAGGGTCTGGAGGGTGAGGTTCGTTCCCCTCCCGTGGCCCTCTATCCGGGAGAGGAGCCTCACGCCGTGGACGTTGTGGAGGAAGTGGGAAAGGCCGTGCTCGAGGCAGAGTTCCGAGAGGTACCCCTCCCCTTCGTGGCCGAAGGGGGCGTGGCCTATGTCGTGGCCGAGGGATATCGCCTCTATGAGGTCCTCGTTGAGGCCCAGGCACCTCCCTATCTGCCTGGCTATCTTGGATACGAGCTGTACGTGGAGGACCCTGTGGGTTATGTGGTCGTTCTCGAATAGGTAGAAGGCCTGGGTCTTGTCTATGTACCTCGTATATGCCCTCGAATGCAATATCCTGTCCGCATCCCTGGAGAAGGGCGGACGGAGGGGGTCCTCCTCCTCGGGACGTTCCCTTACGGCCTCCGAGCTTTTGGTCGCATAAGGGGAGAGGTACAGCTCCTCCCTCCTCCTGAGGTTCTCGGCCAGCTTTCCTTCTACCTCCCGCATACCATCTCCCTCGCCCTCCTGAGGTCCTCGGGCGTGTCCACCGAGAAGGATTCGTATTCGGTCTCAGCGACCGCTATCTTGTATCCGTGCTCAAGGGCCCTCAACTGCTCGAGCTTCTCGGAAAGTTCCAAGGGCGTAGGAGGCAGCCCCGACAGGGTCATCAGGAAGTCCCTCCTGTAGGCGTATATTCCTATGTGCCTTAAGAACTTAGCTTTCTCCAACCATCCCTCCTCTGGCACGTCCCTCAGGAAGGGAATGGGCGAACGGGAGAAGTAGAGGGCGTAACCTTCGAGGTCCAGGACAACCTTGACCACGGAGGGGTCCCAGAGTTGCTTCGGGTCGTTCAGCCTTTTGGCAGCGGTCGCCATGGGAGCATCGAGCTTGAGGACCCTCTCCACGACCTGGTCCACGACCTCGGGGTCCAGGAAGGGTTCGTCCCCCTGTACGTTCACCACGAAATCCGCAGAAAGCCCCTTCGCCACCTCTGCGACCCTGTCCGTCCCCGAGGGATGCTCGGGGGAGGTGAGCACCGCCTCACCTCCGAACCCCTCCACGACCTTTGCCACCCTGGGGTCGTCCGTGGCGACTACCACCCTCCCTACGGCCTCGGCCATGCAAGCCCTCTCCCAGACCCACCTTACCAGGGGCTTCCCCCCTACATCCAAGAGGGGCTTTCCCGGAAGCCTCCTCGAGCCGTACCTCGCCGGTATCACAGCTACTACCTCGGTCACTCTATCACCCTCGGGACCTTGAAGTAGCCCATGTGTTCAGCAGGGGCGTTGGCCATAAGCTCCTCCCTGGGCATGGAAGGCCTGACCTCGTCCTCGCGGAAGACGTTCCTAAGCGGGAGGACGTGGGAGGTGGGAGGAACTTCCTCGGTGTCGAGCTCCTCGAGCTGGGCGATGTAGTCCAAGATGCGGTTGAGCTGGGATATAAACCTTTCCTTCTCCTCCTCTGAGAACTTGAGCCTGGCGAGGTACGCCACCCTTTCAACATCCTCTACCGTTACGGCCATGCTCCCTCCCTCGGAAATATAACGCCTCAATCGGACGAAGGCAAGCTCTCCTCCCTCTCGGCCCTCAGCAGGGCGACCTCCTGGGTGAGGTTCTTGACCTTCTCCGAAAGATCTGAGACCTTGATGGAGAAGTGGAGGTTCATGAGCATCAGGAATATGATGCCGAAGAAGAAGAGCGTAGAGCTCGTGAACCCGGCCCCTATGAACCTGGTTATGGCCTGCAGGAGCCCGTACCATACCCCCAACACGAGCATGAGGGCCCCCACCAGCAACCAGAGGAAAGAATATTCCTCCTTAAGCTTACGCCTGCGCACGAGCTCCACTATGGCCACCAAGATGGCCAAGGCCACCATCACGGCGAATATCTTCTGTCTTAAAGGCATGGTTCACCCCTCCTTCGAAGCATCGTCACGAACAGCGAAAGGCTCATCTTGAATATGTAGTAGAGCGGTCGCATCCCCCGATGGAGCGTCCCCCTGGAGCGGTTCTCGTACATCGTCACAGGTATCTCCTTTATCCTGAACCCGGCCCTGTGGAGCATCACTATCACATCCGCGTCCGGATAGTCCACCGGATATACGTCCTTTGAGAGATACTCTAAGGCCTTACGGTTCAATCCAATATATCCAGAAGTCGGATCGGTGACCCTCTGCCGGATGAGGAAGGAGGTGACGGCCGCGAACAGCACCCTGCCTATGCGCCTGAGGAGGGGGCCGTGATATTTCCTCCCCCTCGGCTCCAGGAACCTCGATCCTATCACTACGTCCGCCCTGTCGCCCTTGAGCTCCCTCAGGAAATCCGGCAAGTTCTTAGGCTCGTGTTGGCCGTCCCCGTCCATCTGGAGCACGTAGTTGTATCCGCTCCGCAGGGCGTACTTATACCCCGTCTGCACGGCGGTGCCGTATCCCATGTGAAATGGAAGACATATGACTTTGACACCCTTATCTTTAACTATCCCAACGGAGCCGTCCACCGACCCGTCGTCCACCACGACGATGTCCAGCCCGGGCATACATTCCCTCACCCCATCTATCACCTTCCCCACGTTCTCGGCCTCGTTGTACACTGGTATGACCACGAGGCAGTCCGACCTTCCCATCTCATCACCTCAAAAGCACGAACTTCCTCGCTATCCTCCGGCCTGGAGTCATGAGGAGGAGGGTATATACGCCGTCCCCGACTTCCCTTCCGAGCTCGTCCCTCCCGTCCCAATCCAATACGTGGCGGCCTGCCGACATCTTCCCTTCCGCAAGCCTCCTCACCCTCCTTCCCAAGGCGTCGTAGACATCGAGCTTGAGGGAGCAGGCCCTGGGAAGCATGAGGAGGATGCGGCCCGGCGGGAAGAGGGGGTTGGACAGCACGCCGAGCTCCGGCAGGTCCGGGACCTCTATTTCCCCCTTCCACCCGCTCGGGGAGAGGTCCGGGCCGAGGAGGAGGGCCTCGGACACCACAGGTTCCGGAAACTCTCCCGACCTCGGCCTGAACTTGAACCTCGCAAGGCATCCGCTTCCGCTTACGCCCCCTATCCTCCCGAGCCTCGTGCCGCCCACGACCACTTTCCCGGGGAACTTCCTCACCACGAAGGCAGCCTCCCCGGGGCCTCCGAGGAAGCCGCCGTCCTCGACCTCCGTAAGCTCCAGGGCCTTATCGTCGTATGTGAGGGCGAAGTGGAAGGCGTAGAGGTCCTCTACCTCCCTCGCCTCCACCCTGAACTCCCCCTCCCCGGACACGAGCACGAGGGGGATGAATCCCCGCTTGGGGGAGTGGGAGCTCCTCTCCCCGTAATGTTTGGCCAGTATCCTCAGGTCGGAGTGGTCCACCATTCCGTCCTTGTTGAGGTCAGGTAGGGGGCACCAGTTCTCGGATGAGGAGGTCGTGCCCCAGAAGAAGCCTATGACCGCAAGGTCGTCGCCGTCCACGAGCCCGTCCCCTACGTAATCGTCCTCAGGGTCCTGGTCCGTGGGATCGTCCAGGTCGAATATGTCGCCCACGACGCTCGTGGTGAAGGACCAGGTGTAGTCACCTTCCATCCCTAAGGATTTGTCTAAAACGGCGGTGTACTGGGTATCGCCCGAGAGGAGCTGGCTCGGCGAGAGTACGGCCCTTTGGGCCGATGGACAGTAAGTCACGGTCCCGGACATCCCGGGTATGCGGAAGGTGCCCTCGGTTACGGCCACGGCCGGGGACCTTTCGAACCTCGCCCTTATGGGAGCGCTCGCTATGACGTTCGTCGCACCGTCCCTGGGGGACTTGGAGAGGACCTTCAACGTTACGACGGTGACGGTGTCGTCCACGGGCTCGACCAGGATGGACCCGAGGCCTGCGGCGCTCCTAAGCTTCACATCGCTGAGCTTCAGGGGCGAACTGCTCATGTCGCCCCCTACGGCCCTGAACGTGAGCACGGCCAGGTTCCCGGTCCCGAGCGCCCCACCTCCCCCGAGCTTCGTGACACCGACGTTGAGGCTGTCTCCGAACGTGGTGTCCAGCATCACGGAGCTTTCCCCCAGAAACTCCCTCTGGCTCGTTGTGTCGACCTCTACAAGTTCTACGGCGGTGGAATCGAACTTGAGGCTGAAGTTCCCCGAGAAAAGGTTTATCACATCCTCCACCCTGACGGATACCGTGAAGGTGTCCCTGAACACGACCGTGTCCCCGGAGGGGACCACCCTGAGAAGGGCGGGCTCCAAGTGTCCCGGGGTCCCCTTCTCGGTGGCACCGCTGTCCCATCCTGCACGGTACACAGCAGTAAACCAACTGGATTCCAACGTCCCGTCCTCGGCCTTCGGGAAGGAGTCGGGGTCTGAGTGGTACCTCCTGACCATGGAGCGGTATTCGTCCTCGTCCCCTGCGGGTGGGGAGCCCCCGTCCCCGGCCACGTCTATAAGGGTCGTATCGCTGCCTTGGATGCTGTACAGCTTGAGCTGTAGGTTGCTCTTCGGGAAGCTTACTTTGGAACTAATGAGGTCGGGTTGTACGCCGAGCACCGAATTTGTGTCGTCCGCCGAGTAGCGAGCCATAAGGAATACCTCGTAGGGTCCTAAGACGGAGTTGTCCGGCAAGGTCAACATCTCAGTTTCCTCACCACCGCTGAGCTTTGTTATAAGCCATCCGGAGATATCCACCTCCTGGCCGGTCGTGTTCCTGAGCTCTATCCATTTGTCGTAGCCGCTTGCCGACGAACCCATCCACATTATCTCGTTGAACACCACGGTTCTGGTCTGAGCACGGGCTGAGGTTGCCATGGCCACGAGGATAGCTCCCACGATGCCGTTACAGAGTTTCATCCTCACCTCCTTTGCGGATGGACCTAAGACCTGCCCTTCCAGCCATCTTTCG
>QNCW01000073.1 GCA_003645885.1 Candidatus Latescibacterota bacterium
CTCCACTCCCCGAGGCTGGTCAAGATAGAGGTAGTGCAGAAGGGAAAGGTCAGGAGAGCTAAGCTCTTCTACCTGAGAAAGCTAAGGGGTAAGGCGGCCAGGATAGCCGAGAGGAGATAAGAGCCGTACTACCTTCTACTTACCGATGAGGAAGATATGTCTCTGCGCTGTAAAAGCTTGGTCATCGTCGGCGCAACCCTGGTAGGCCTCGTGGCCGTGTTGTACATCGTCTCGAGGAAGGTCCTCCTGCACAGCTTCGGAGAGCTGGAACAAAGGGCGGTCGGGAAGGAGGTGAGGAGGGTCCTGAGCGTCCTCTCGGACGAGCTTTCCACCCTGGACGAAATAGTTTACGACTGGGCGGCCTGGGACGATACATATAAGTTCATAGAGGACGCCAACGAGGACTATATCCGTTCCAACCTCACGGACGAAACCTTCACGGGGCTGAGGCTTAACCTTATGCTGTTCGTCCACTCCTCCGGCAGGGTCGTCTTCGGCAAGGCGTTCGACCTTCTGGACGACGAGGAGGTGCCGGTCCCCCCGAGCATACAGGAACATCTCAGGAAGGGGCTCCTGCTCCGTCACCTCGACACCGAAAGCAGGTTGACCGGCATCCTCCTCCTTCCCGAAGGACCGATGCTCGTGGCTTCGAGGCCCATCCTGACCAGCAAGGACCAAGGGCCCATCCGTGGGACGCTTATTATGGGACGATACCTGAATTCCTCGGAGGTGGAACACCTCTCCAGCACTACCCATCTGCCCATCACCTTACGGCGCTGCGATGAACCCCCGATGCCCCCGAACTTTCGGTCCCTGTCCGAGGGGAAGCCGGTGGTCGTCAGACCGGTGGACGAGGACCTGGTGGCGGGGTACGCCCTGCTCAGGGACATCTACGGGAACCCGGCCCTCGTTCTGAGGGTGGATGTGCCCAGGGACATCTACAGACATGGAAAGACCACCATCTACTACTTCATCCTATCTTTAGTAACGATAGGTGTAATCTTCGGCCTGGTGACCCTATCGCTCCTGGAGAGGCACATCTTCTCACGGCTGGTCAACCTAAGAAGGGACGTCATGAGCATAGGCGGGGATCCCTCGGCCCGCCTGAGAGTTGAGGGGAAGGACGAGATATCGGACTTGGCCGAGGACATAAATAGGATGCTGGAATCCTTAGAGCGGACGAGGAAGGCCCTGATCGAGAGCGAAGAGCACTTCAGGACCGTGACCGAGAGGGCTCTGGCGGGGGTTTACATCATCCAGGAAGGAAAGTTCCGTTACGTCAACCCGGCCTTGGCCGAGATGTTCGGGTACACCCAGGAGGAGCTTATAGATAAGCTCGGACCTTTAGAACTTACCCATCCGGACGACCGTCCGTTGGTGGTCGAGAACATCCGCAGGCGTCTGGAGGGCGAGGTCGAATCGGTCCATTACACCTTCAGAGGGCTGTGCAAGGACGGCAGGACGATATACTGCGAGTCCTTGGGAAGGCACACCGAGTACAGAGGGGAGTCGGCCATCATAGGTACGCTGTTGGACATCACGAAGAGGGTGCAGGCCGAGGAGGAGGTTAAACTCAGGATGAGGCAACTATCCGCCCTGGTCCGGGCCTCAGGGAGCTTAGTCTCCTCGCTTGAGCTCGATAGGGTGTTGGAGGACATAGTGTCGCTGGCCGGGGAGTTGACAGGTTCCGAGTACAGCGGGGTGGTCTTAGTGGACGAATCGGGTCGGACCGTCAGGAGCTTCGAGAACCTCAAGGACGTACTTCCTCTAAGGGACCGCATAAGGGACGAGGGGGTGACCTCCTGGGTGGTCCGCACGCACCGGGTGGTCGTTGTGGACGACATAGGAGAGGACGGCTTTATGGAGCCACCCCTCGGGGAAGGAGCGCCGAGGAAGGCTAACCCCTCATTAGTTAAGGCCGGGATCAGGTCCTTGGCCGGTCTTCCCCTCGTCGTCAAGGGACGGCTTTTGGGAGTGCTGTACCTCCACAGCTCCCGTCCTAAGGCCTTCCGGGGCCAGCTGTCGCTCCTGACGGCCTTCGCGAACCAGGCTGCCATAGCAGTCGAGAACGCTAGGCTTTACGGTCAACTAAGGCGGATAATGGAAGCCGTCCCGGACGGGGTCCTCGTCCTGGACTCGGAGTTGAGGCTGTCCATGGCTAACCCCAGGGCGCTCGAGTTCCTCCCGCTGCTCACCGACTCGAGGATCGGCGATGTGCTCTCCAACCTCGGAGGAAGGGCGGTTCGGGAGCTTTTGGAGTTCCCTCCGGATGGCATGCCCCGCCACGAACTGGTGGTACAAGGCAGGGTATTCGAAGTGGAGGCCCGTCGTGTAGAGGTGGGGCCCGAGCAAGTGGGCTGGGTGATGGTCCTGCACGACGCCACCCAGGAGAAGGAGGTCCAGAGGAAGATGGAGCTTCAAGGGAGGCTCGCAGCCGTGGGACAGCTCGCTGCGGGCATAGCCCACGATTTCAACAACATCCTCCAGATCATAATAGGCCGTGCGGAACTTTTACGATATCAGCCCGACCTGTCGGATAAGCTCAGGCTGGACATCGAGGCCATCCACAAACAGGGACAGAGGGCTGCCAGGCTCGTCCGCCAGATCTTGGACTTCAGCCGCAAGTCCATATCGGTCCAAGGGCCCCTGGACCTGAAGCCCTTCGTAAAGGAGACGATGAAGATGTTGCAGAGGATCCTTCCTGAGAACATAGAGATGGACCTGGAGGCCCCCGATGAGGGGTATTGGGTCAGGGCCGACCCGACCCAGATGGAGCAGGTCCTCACGAACCTCATCGTCAACGCTAGGGACGCCATGCCGGACGGCGGAAGGTTGAAGGTGGGACTCTACCGTCGGCGTTTAGAAGGTAAACCTCCGTTCCCTGGGATGACGTCGGGGGACTGGGTCGTCGTGGAGGTCTCCGACACCGGGGTCGGCATCCCTCCCGAGGCCCGGCCCCACATCTTCGAACCCTTCTTCACCACCAAAAGGCCGGACAGGGGGACGGGGTTGGGCTTGGCCCAGGTCTACGGCATAGTTAAGCAGCATAGAGGGTTCATAGATTTCGAGAGCGAGGTCGGAAGGGGAACGAAGTTCGTGATCTACTTACCGGCGATCCGGGTCGAGGGAACGGGGAGGAGGAAGGCCGAGGAGGAAATCCCGAGGGGCAGAGGGGAGACGATTCTGGTGGTGGAGGACGACGATATGGTGCTCAAGATGGTCAGGGAGATGTTGACGAGCTTGGGCTACGGCGTGCTCACAGCGACGAACGGCAGGGAGGCGTTGGAGGTATTCGAGAAGCATAGGAAGGAGATAAAGCTCGTGCTCAGCGATATAGTCATGCCGAAGATGGGAGGGAAGGAGCTTCTGTGCTCCCTCCGAAGGATCGACCCGGAGGTCAAGCTCGCCTTCATAAGCGGCTATCCTTTGGGCGAGGCCATCCCTGAGGGGACGGTCGGCTGGGTCCAGAAGCCTGTACAGGTTCGGGAACTGGCGAAATTCGTGCACAGGGTCCTAAACGCTCCCCCACCAGGAGCCCACCTTCGGACCTGAGCGCTCTGACCCGGATTATGCAGCCCGTGCGTTCCTCCGGACCCACCGCCACCCTTGCGTAGTTATCGGAGAGCCCCACCTTCCTGCAGCCGATATGGCGGTCCTCCACCAGGACCTCCAGCTCTTTGCCCACCAGACCCCTGTAGAACTCCCTCCTCTTCTCCTCCCCGAGGTCCCTGAGGAGCTTGGCCCTCTCCTTCTTCTCACCATGTCCCACCGTCTCCGGCATCTTCCAGGCTTCGGTGCCGGGCCTCGGGGAGAAGGGGAAGACGTGGAGGTAGGAGATGGGAAGTTCCTCTAAGAAGCGCAAGGTGTTCAGAAAGGCAACTTCGTCCTCGCCCGGAAAGCCCACTATGACATCGGCACCTATACAGATGTCCGGCACCCTCCTGTGGGCCTCCTCTACCCATTCCCTGTACTCCCCAGGGGAATACGGCCTACCCATAGCCCTCAGGACCTTTCCGTCGCCGCTCTGGAGGGGAAGGTGGAGGTGTCTGCAGAGCCTTCGGGAGCTGGAGATGAGGTCCAGAAGTTCCTCGGAAAGTCCCATGGGCTCGAGGGAGCTCAGCCTGAAGCGTGGCCCTTCCACCTCCTCGAGGAGGGAAGAGAGAAGCTCGGGGAGGCTGGAGGGAGGGGTCAAGTCCTCCCCGTATGAGCCTATGTCCACCCCCGTGAGCACTATCTCCATGTGACCCGCCGCGGCGAGCCTCCTGGCCTCCTCGACGACGTCATCAGGGGGCCTGCTCCTGCTCGGCCCCCTGGCCAAGGGCACTATACAATAGGCGCACCTCCTGTCGCAGCCGTCCTGGACCTTGAGGAGGGCCCGGGAACGTTCCGGGAAGCCTGAGACCTGGAGAGGGATGGCAGGAGCCTTCCCCATCCCCAGGGCCTCCTCCACGGCCCCGACGATCTCCTCCTTCCGGGAGGTTCCCAGCACAAGGTCCGCCCCAGCGGCCCTCAGTTCCTCAGGAGCTACCTCAGCATAACATCCGGTGGCCACCACTAATGCGTCCGGGGAGAACCTCCTGGCCCTCATGAGCATCTGGCGGCACTGTCTGGCGCTCCTTCCCGTCACGGCACAGGTGTGCACGAGGTAGACCTCCGCCCTTTCCCCGAAGGGAACCGTCTCCCAACCTCTGGAACCGAAGGCCTCCTGGATCGCCCTGAGTTCGTATTGGTTGAGCTTGCAACCCAAGACGTAGAAGGCTATCCTGGACATATCCTCAGAAACCGAACAGGGGCGGGTCGAAGCCCGCCCCCGCTCTCCTTCATTCCTCCTCTTCGGAAGGTGGAGGTTCCTCCTCGGGAGGCTTCTCGACCTCCCTGAGGACTATCCTCCTCTGTTCCCTGTCGAATTCCACGACCTGCAGGTCCAGCAGGTCCCCGACCTTCACGTCCTCCGGCCTCCTCTCGTCCGGGAAGGCCAAGAGGGAGGCCGGGACGAAACCTTCCACCTCTCCGGGCAGTTCGACGACCACACCCTTGTCCAAGACCCTCATCGCCTTACCCTGTACCTCCCTTCCGGGAGGGAACTCCTCTACGAGGTGGTCCCAAGGGTCCTCCTGGGCCTGCTTGTACCCTAAGGAGATCCTCCTCCTCTCCTTGTCTATGTCCAGCACCACCACCTCCACCAAGTCCCCCTTCTTCATAACCTCGCTCGGGTGCTGGACCCTCTTGGTCCAGGACATGTCGGATATGTGCACAAGGCCATCTATTCCCTCGTCCACCTCGACGAAGGCGCCGAAGCTTGTTATGTTCCTCACCACGCCCTTTATGCGGGTCCCCACGGGATACCTCTCCTCCAGGTCCTCCCACGGGTCCGGATGTAGCTGTTTGAGGCCGAGGGATATCTTCTGCTCCTCAGGGTCCACCGATAGCACCACGGCCTCCACCTCCTGGCCCTCGGAGAGGACCTGGGAGGGATGGTGTATGTGCTGGGTCCAGGACATCTCGGAGACGTGTATCAGCCCCTCCACCCCCTCCTCAAGCTCCACGAAGGCTCCGTAGTCGGTTATGCTCACGACCCTCCCCTTGACCCTCTCGCCCACGGGGTACTTCTCCAGGACCTTCTCCCAGGGGTGGGGCTGTAACTGCTTGAGGCCAAGAGAGATCCTATTTCTCTCCCTGTCGAACTTGAGCACCTTGACCTCTATCTCCTGGCCCACGGAGACGAGCTCCGATGGATGATCTATCCTCTTCCAGGACATGTCAGTGATGTGGAGGAGACCGTCCATACCTCCGAGGTCTATGAAGACGCCGAAGTCGGTTATGTTCTTGACGACCCCCTTGCGCACCTGACCTTCCTCGAGTTCGGCCAGGAGCTTCTGGCGCTGGCGCTCCCTCTCCTCTTCCAATACGGCCCTCCTGGATACGACTATGTTCCTCCGGGCCTTGTTGACCTTGATTATCTTGAGGGGGAAGACCTGACCTATGAACTGGTCGAAGTTCCTCACCCTCTTTATATCTATCTGGGAGCCGGGGAGGAAGGCCTCGACCCCGAAGAGGTCCACCACTATCCCCCCCTTTATGCGCCTTATGAGGGTCCCCTCCACCACCTCCCCCTTCTCGTAGGCCTCCCAAATCTTATCCCAGACGAGCATGAAGTCGGCCCTCTTCTTGGAGAGCACCGGCTGGCCGTCCTGGTCCTCCAAGCTCTCCACGAAGACCGGAACCTCGTCCCCTACCTGAACGGATTCGTTGAACTCCTCTATGGGGATGACCCCCTCGGACTTGAAGCCTATGTCCACCACCACCCCATCCCTGTCCACCCTGATGACCCTTCCCATCACGACCTGACCCTCCTCGATCTTCTGGAGGGTCTGCTCGTAGAGCTGGGCGAGCTGGTCCTGGGAGTAACCTTCCTCTAAGGCATCACCCCCTTCCCCTCGTCCTTCCTGTCCCCCCTCCAGGGGAGCTTCCCTGATCTCCTTTTCTTCCTGCATATTCTATTTCCCCCCTTCGTTCCAGATTTTCAGCTTTTCCATCACCTCTTCTATGAGCCAATCCGGAGTGGAGGCTCCTGCGGACACCCCCACAAGTGACGCCCCCTCCACCCACTCCGGCCGGAGTTCATCCGCCGTCTCTATGTGGTATGTAGCCTTACCGAGCCCTCTGCATAGCTCGGCGAGCCTCGTGGTGTTCGCGCTGTTACGGCCGCCCACGATTATCATGACGTCGGCCCTTTCGGCCAAGGCCGCGGTCTCCTCCTGCCTTTTAGAAGTGGAGTCGCATATGGTGTTGTAGACCTTTATGTGTTTGGCCCTCTTCAGAAGTTCCGAGACCACCGAAGAGAAGATCTCGAAGGGGGTCGTGGTCTGGGCCACCACGCCCACCCTATCCGGCCTTCCAAGGCAGACCAGCTCCTCCGGCCTCCAGACCACATATGCCTCGCCTCCCGTGTACCCCAATATGCCCTCCACCTCCTCGTGCCCCCTCTTACCGACTATGACGACCTCGTATCCCTCCTCCCTGAGGGAACGGGCGTACATCTGAGCGTTCCGCACGAAGGGACATGTTGCGTCCAGTACCTTGTGACCTTTAGCCTTCACCTTTTCCTCGACCTGAGGTGGGACCCCATGGGAGCGGAGCACGACCACGCCCGGCGGGAGGTCGTCCTCCGGGCCTATGACCCTTACACCCATCTCCTCCATCCTGGCGACCATCTGCGGGTTGTGGATAAGTGGACCGAGGGTGTATACCGGCCCATCGGCCCTCTTCAGGGCCTCGTCCACCATCCTCACCGCCCTCCTCACCCCGAAGCAGAACCCTGCTGTCCTTACAAGCTCAACCTTCATACGTCTCGCCCAGCGCTTCGGCTATCCGCTCCATCACCATCCTCCCCACCCTGCGGAAGGCCTCCCTCTCGGATATGTCCTTCCAATCCTCTGGAAGGAGGGGTCTTATGAACCTGACCTTCAGCTTTTCCTTCCTCAGCAGGCACCTTCCCAAGTGCTTGGTCCCGGAGAGGGCCACCGGGACCACAGGGACCCCGGCCCTGACGGCCAACATCCCCACGCCCGGCTTGGGGGGGCCGAGCCTACCGTCCCTGCTCCTCGTGCCCTCTGGAAAGACCAACAGGGCCTTCCCCCTCCTGAGCACGTCCAGAGCCCTCTCCAGGGCCTCCCGTCCGTAACCCCGGCTTATGGGGAAGGCGTTCAAAGTGGTTATCAGCCTCCTGAAGATGGGGATATCGAAAAGTTCCCTTTTGGCCATGTAATGAAGCTCCCTCGGGGAGGCCACCCCCACGACGGGAGGGTCCGCCAAGGAAAGGTGGTTGCTCGCCAGCAGGACCCCGCCTTCGGGAGGCACGTTCTCCTCCCCCTTCACCTCGAACCCGAAGAGGAGCTTCGCTAAATGCCTGAGGACCCTCCATCCGAACCTATAAAGACCCCTTCCCGGCGGCCTGGACATAGGCCTTTACCATCCTGACTATCCTTTCGACCTGTTCTTCAACGGAGAGGTTCGTGGTGTCCACCAGGATGGCGTCGGGGGCACGACGGAGGGGGGAGTGCTCACGGGCAGAATCCTTCCTGTCCCTCTCCTCGAGCTCCCTTTCCACGTCCTCCAAGGACACATCCATCCCCTTTTCCCTTAGTTCCCTCCACCTTCTTCTCGCCCTTTCTCTTACATCTGCATCCAGGAAGACCTTGACCTCGGCGTCCGGGACGACTATGGTGCCTATGTCCCTCCCCTCCATGACCACACCCCCGCCCGCCGCCATCCTCCTCTGAAGTTGGACCATGGCCTCACGCACGAAGGGAAGTGCGCAGACCCAGGACACAGCCCGTGTGACCTCGGGGGAGCGCACGAGTTCCGTCACGTCCTCGCCGTCCAACAGGACCCTCAGCCCCCCGTCCCCCTCCTCGAGGCGCACTTCCGTGCGGCCCAGCATCTCCCTGAGCCTCCCCTCCTCCCAGGGCTTTATCCCCTCCCTCACCACCTTCAGAGCTAAGGCACGGTACATAGCTCCCGTGTCCACCCACCTGTACCCGAGCCTCTCGGCCACGAGCCTTGCTGTGGTGCTCTTGCCGGAGGCGGCCGGACCGTCTATGGCGACTATCGGCCTCCTCATAATCCCACCGAAGATTTGAGCCTTCGGACCTCCTCCTCCCCGAGCCTGCGCCACCTTCCGGGCCCGAGTCCGTCCAGGGGGATCCCGGCGAACCTGACCCTGACGAGCCTCCTCACCGGATGGCCTATGTAGGAGAACATCCTCTTTATCTGCCTCTTCCTCCCCTCGTGGATCGTGACCTCGAGCACCGTCCCCTTCCTCCACTTCCCTAAGACCTTGACCTCGGCCGGGGAAGTTAAGCCGTCCTCAAGCGGAACCCCGTGCCTGAGAGCCCTCAGGGAGCTTTCCTCGGGCTCCCCGTCCACCCAGACCCTGTAGACCTTCTCGACCTCGTACCTGGGATGCATAAGGCGGTGGGCGAGCTGCCCGTCGTCCGTAAGGAGCAGCAGACCCTCCGAATCCATGTCCAGCCTTCCCACGTAGAACAGGTCCCTCGGAAGGCCGAGGTCGAATATCGTCGGCCTGCCGAAGGGGTCGTCCTTGGAGACTACGACCCCGGGAGGTTTGTTGAGTATTATGTAGGAGAAGCTTCGTTTTATGTGGACGGGGCGGCCGTCCACGAAGACCTCGTCCCTATCTGGGTCCACCACCTGTCCCACCCTCGCCACCTCCCCGTTCACCTTCACCCTCCCCTCCCTTAGCATCTCGTCCGCCTTCCTGCGGGATGCTACCCCCGCCTGTGCTAAGAACCTGTTGAGCCTCACCTTCATGTCTCATCATCTCTTCTATCTCTTCCGGCTTAGGAAGCTCCTCCAAGGAGCGGAGCCCGAAAGTCTGGAGGAACTTCCTCGTTGTCCCGTAAAGGAGGGGCCTGCCGGGGGCGTCCGAACGGCCGGTTATCCTTATCAGACCCCTCTGGAGGAGGCCCGCCAACACCCCCCCGGAGCTCACCCCCCTTATGGCCTCCACCTCCTGCCTCGTCACCGGCTGACGATAAGCTATTATGGCCAAAACCTCTAAGGCGGCCTTAGAGAGCCTCGCCTCGGAGCGGCCCGACAGTTTCCTGACCCAGGGGGCGAACTGGCTCCTGGTGGCCATCTGGAAACCGCCTGCCACCTCAACTATGAGGAAGGAGCGCCCGGTCTCCCAGTACTCCCTGTTGAGCAGATCTATGGCTTCCCTTATGGCCTCAGGATCTGCATCGAGTAGAGCCTTCAGCCTCCCTAAACTCAAAGGGCCGTCGGAGGCGAAGAGGAGGGCCTCCACCACCGGCTTCACCCTCTCTACCTCCTCAATATCCACAGGTCCCCCTCCCCCGCGGGGCGGACCAAGAGCCTTCCCAAGCGTATAAGCTCCAAAAGGGCGAAGAAGCTGACGACCAAGGTGAGCCTATCCAGTCCTCCCATAAGCTGTCTGAAGCTCCACCTTTCCCCGAGC